>JALHOR010000111.1 GCA_022842885.1 Anaerolineae bacterium | reverse complement strand
CCCCACCGAGCCGAAATTGCAACGCCAATGGCACGAGCAAACGACACTGTTCACGCATTTTGCCGATTTTTTGGGCGACAGATTATCTGACACGCGCCGCCAAACGATTGAAAAAGTATTGGCGAATATCATGCCCCTCCGTATCCGGCGCTTGACCACCGGGCAACCCCTGACACTGATTCATGGAGACTTGCACGCTGGCAATATGTTGTACCCGCGTAATCCAGCCAAAGACACGCTGCGGCTGATAGATTGGAAAAGTTGGAGCATCTTGCCGGGCGCGTTTGATATGGCAAATATGCTGGTCTGCTATTGGATAAAAGAACGCCGCCAACAGCTACAGGATACCTTGCTGCGGCGCTATCATCATTATTTGCAAGAATTTGGCGTGACCAATTATGATTGGGATGCGTGCTGGTATGACTATCGCTTGGGCGTCATCGAGCATGTGTTTTTTCCAATCTGGCAGCAATCCGTAGAGACCCCAGATTTCGCGTGGTGGCACAATTTTGACCGCATCCTGACGGCATATGACGACTTAGGCTGCGCGGAATTGCTCTAGTGTGAGAGGTATTTTGTAATTCTAGCCAATAGGCGACATCAATGACGCGGGGCAGATAAGGCAAAAAAATCGTATTACGCGGCGGTGTTTAGCAATGGTTGGGAATCACATAACTTGCCAACGCTTCGCACATCAAGCGGGCAGCGATGGGGAGGGCGGCTTCATCTATATTGAAGCGTGGATGATGATGCCCATAGGTGAGACCTTTCGCCGGATTTGCTGTGCCAATTAACAAGAACATGCCCGGTATATCTTCCAGCAAATATGACATATCTTCAGATGCCATCGTGCGGGCAGTGTTATCCAGTAGTTCTTCATCCATAAAGCGGCAGAAGACTCTCCGCAATTTTTTCACCACATCAGGATGATTCACCACCGGAATGGTCAGATGTTTGACCTGCACTTGCGCGGTGCAATCCATACTTTCGCAGATGGCGCGGCTCACATCACGGATATGTTGTTCAATCAGTTCGCTGGTATAAGCATTAAACGTGCGGAACGTGCCTAACACTTCGACATATTCTGGCAGAATATTATGTTTGTAGGTGCTGGTATTGATGCCTGTGACGGATAAGACCACTGCGCCTGCCATGGCATTCACGCGGCGCGGCACAATCGTATGCAATGCCGTGACCAGTTGGGCGCTGCATACCACCGGGTCTACGGTGGTATGTGGCATGGCAGCATGTCCGCCGCGCCCTTTGATGCGAACTTGAAATGTCGAAGAACCGGACATAATCGCACCTTCGGCAGTGCCAACCGTGCCAAATGGCAGTTCTTGCCACAGATGCAACCCCAAAGCAAAATCGGGTTCGGGGTCATCTAATACCCCATCTTTAATCATTGCCAAAGCGCCACCCGCGCCTTCTTCGCCCGGTTGGAACACAAACTTAATGCGTCCGGCAATTTGGTCACGATGCCGCGCCATCACTTTGGCAACCGTTAATGCCACTGCCACATGCCCATCATGCCCGCAGGCGTGCATTTTACCGGGATACACCGATTTATAATCAATATCGTTTTCTTCTTGGATGGGCAGCGCGTCCATATCTGCCCGATACATCACAGTGGGACCATCGCTGCTGCCTTCTAGGATGCCAACGACACCGGTTTTGGCAACACCCGTGCGGACTTCCAAGCCCAATTTACGCAGTTCAGCCGCGACAAGCCCGGCAGTACGGACTTCTTCAAACGCCAGTTCGGGATGTTGATGCAAATCCCGGCGGCAGGCAATCAAGTCAGGATGAAATTGGGCAACATCAGCGTTGAAATCAATCATAGAAAAAGATATGAAATTGAGATAGACGGTATGAATTTGTACCAGTATGCCATAAACTGGCGAAAATAGCAGCAATCTATCATCCCAATATTCGTTAAATATGAATTGGTCTCCGGTTAAATGCTGATATTCGTCCATTTTTATTTTGGAGTGCATCGGCGCATAGTCGGTTCTTGTGTGCATGGGGATGTGAGTCCGCCGTGTGATTAAAGGAGATTTTTGCATGGAGGCTACATTTACGGCTGCTCCGCATCATGATGTCCTCGCACTCCTCATTCAATTGGCGATTTTATTAGGCACTGCTCGCTTGCTCGGTGAATTGGCGCAGCGATTGGGACAACCAACGGTGGTCGGCGAAATCTTAGCCGGGATTGTGTTGGGCCCGTCGCTGCTAAGTGGGCTGGTTCCAGCGATTGGTGATTGGATTGTCCCACACAACCCCATACAAGGTTATTTGCTAGAAACCGTCAGCTTGCTTGGCGTGATGTTTTTGCTGCTGCTCACGGGGTTAGAGACGGATGTCACCCTTATCCGGCGGCAAATTCGGTCTGCCTTGGGCGTGGCGACCGGCGGTTTGCTACTGCCGCTTATCATGGGATTTTTGTTGGGGCAGGTTCTGCCGGATTATTTATTGGGCAAGCCAGACCAACGCTTTGTATTCGCCTTGTTTTTGGCAATTGCCATGTCCATTTCGGCAATTCCGGTGGTGGCAAAAGTGTTGATGGATTTGAATATGATGCGCCGTGATATTGGGCAAACCATTATCGCCGCCGCCATGATTGATGACACCGTAGGCTGGATTTTGCTTTCGATTGTGATTGGCTTGGCGGGCGGCGCAACGGTGACAGCGGGCAGTGTTGCCCAATCGGTTATCAGCGTTGTGGCATTTATGGGCATCAGTTTCACCTTGGGCAAATGGCTCTTGAGTCATGGCTTGGTGTTTGTGCAAGAACATCTGCACGTCCCGAATAAAATGCTCTCGTTTGTGGTATTTTGTATGTTTGCGTGGGGAGCGATTGGTCAGGCATTAGGGCTAGAGGCGCTTTTAGGGGCGTTCATCGTGGGCATCTTGTTCAGCCAATTACCACGCTTGAATAGCGATGTGGTACATCTGCTGGAAAAAATGACGGTGGGGATTTTTGCGCCCATCTTTTTTGCGGTTGCAGGCTTAAAAGTGAATATTTTGGCACTGCTGAACCCAGAATTATTCGGGATTGCGCTGCTTGTGATTGCGGTGGCGACGTTTTGTAAGCTGGTGGGGGTGTATTTGGGCGCACGTCTCATTGGTGGACGCGATCATTGGTCGGCGGTCTTTTTTGGGGCGGGCTTAAATGCGCGTGGGTCAATGGAAATCATTATTGCCACCATAGGGCTATCATTGGGCGTGCTGACGCAAGAATTATTCTCGGTGATTGTGGTGATGGCAGTGACCACCTCATTGATGGCACCGTTCCTGCTGCGCTGGGCATCGGCACATATTCAGCCAGAGGCACAAGAATTAGAACGCCTGAAGCGCGAACAACTCAACCGCAATAGTCTGGTAGCGCATTTGCGGCGCGTGTTAGTGCCGGTGCGCCCACGGGCGGATAACGAAATTCATGCGACCCAAAGCATTGAGGCATTGCTGCTTGCCCGCATTCACCAGCGCACCCCATTAGAATTGACGTTGTTCAGCGTTAGCCAGCCCAGTGACCGCGCTGCCACTGGCGACTTTTTGAATAAATTGACGAGTGTTTTTATCGGCAGCAGCATCCACAAAAAAGTGCTGCCGAGCGAACAAGCCAGCGATGCGATTTTGAAGGAAGCGCAAAAAGATTATGATTTACTGGTTATCGGCACGCCCGAAGGCAGCGCCACGTATGCGGCACTTTTCACGCCCTTAGTAGATGAAGTTGTGCGGTTTGCGCCTTGCCCAACGATGATTGTGCATGGGCATCAATCGCTGCCTGCTGATTGGCAACCGACGCGCATTTTGATTGCGACCAACGGGTCATTGGCGGCGCAGCGGGCGGCAGAAGTCGCCTTTGCCTTGGCGCTGCCGGATGCCGAAGTGACGATTTTGCGCGTTGTCGAAGAAAATTACGAGCATCATTATTTGGATGCCTCTGGCACGTTGGTCACACGCCAGCTTGGCACGGCTCGCAAATCCGTCGAACAACTGCGGCAGATGGGCGAATATCAAGGCATTGTGGCACTCACTGAAGTGCGCGTTAGCAATGACCCCGACAGGGTGATTTTACAAGTGGCGCAAGACCGCCAGATTGACCTGATTATTTTGGGGACAAGCATTAGCCCGGCAACCGATAGACTCTATTTGGGACCGCGCGTCGAGCGTATCGTCAACAGTGCGCCTTGCCCGGTGGTGATTATTAATTCGTGAGGCATCGTCTGCGGTTCAAAACCGCCGCCTAATAGTTCAGGAAGTCGCTTAAATGACTCGTTTCAACCGATTTATCGGTTTGCCGTATTGCGCTTGCCATCGTGTTTTCAACCGATGGTGTGTGAAAAGCCATTGAACCACGAAGGTCACGAAGAAGAAAGCAATCAGAGCATAATTTTCCAATGCCATGCCGCCAGCCATCGCAATGTTTGGCTGAAGGCAGGGCAAAATCCCCTTTTCACCCTGCCATTCACCTGTGAAGGTTGCATAAATTCCCCTGCGAAGAATTGGCATTACCCCCGCTGATTTGTTACCATATCGATTGCTAAAATAAGTTTAGGTAAACTTCAGTTTAAAAGGAGTTTGAACTATGCTGAAAAATCGCCTTTTGGGACTGTGCTTACTCTTGGGCTTGCTACTGCTGTCGCTGACGGTTACTGCCCAAGATGCCAGCGTCCTACGCTACCCCATTGATGCCGACCCCGAACACTTAAATCCATTCACGGCGGATACGATTACGATTGGGCGCGTCAGCCGCAACATTTATGAATCACTCACGCGCTATAATGCCGAAACCGGCGTTGTCGAACCTGCCATCGCCGAAAGCTGGGAAATCAGCGAAAATGCCGATGGGCAGCAGGTGTTCACCTTCAAACTGCGGCAAGGCGTGTTATTCCATGAGATGCCCGGCGTCGAACTGGAAGACCGCGAAGTGACCGCCGATGATGTCATGTGGAATTACATGGTCGCGCTGAATGGTGATGATGATGTGTCTATCCGTGCGCCAGAATTATCGTTCATTTTGGGCGCAGCAGAATATACGGCTTGGTACGATGAACAATTGGAAGCCGACCCCGAAGCTGAACTACCGCTGATTAACGAAGACATGAGCGTGGCGGGCTTACAAATTGTTGATGATTACACCTTTGCAATCACACTGGCACAACCGGATCGCTTGTTCTTGATTAACGGCATGGTCAACATTACATCGCCAGAGGCTTATGCCAAATTGGGCGATGCCTTCAATAATACGCCCGTTGGCACGGGTCCGTATCGGCTGGTGGAATGGCTGCGCGATGACCGTCTGACGTTAGAAGCCAATCCTGATTATTATGTCGAAGGACTGCCGATGAATGATGGTGTCATCTTCATCAATTATCCCGAAGCCTCCACTGCCTTGCTCGATTACCGTGAAAATAATCTCGATTTCTTGTTCGCCTTCCCTGATGGACAGCGCCAATCTGTAATTGATGAATTCACGCCGGAATTTAACGAAAAACCGGGGCTGCACCTGCGCTATTGGGGCTTCAACATGGAAACGGGTTTCTTGGCGGAAAATCTGGCAGTGCGGCAAGCTCTCGCCTATGCCCTAGACCGCGAAACCGCGTGGGATATTCTGGCAGAAGGCGCACGCTTCCCGGCAAATCTAGGGATGCTGCCGCCCGCGATGCCTGCTTCAACGCCGACCACCATTTATACGTATGATTTGGACAAAGCTCGCGAAGTGCTAGACGCCGCTGGTTTCACTGCCACTGGCGCACCTATCGTCAGCGGCGGTGATGGGCTGCGCGAAGGCATTCCGACCATCAAAATTTACTTGTTAGCTTCGATTTCCGAAGAACCGCAAGTCGTCGTCTGGATTGAGGCGCTCAACAATTTGGGTATCGCCACCGAAACCATCATTGAAGATGGTGGCACCTATTGGGACAGCATCGTCACCGACGAAGCAATGGTGTTCATCAACGGGTGGGCATCTGGTTTGATTGACCCCTCCGATGTGTTTGACTTCCTGATTTTGGATGGCAACGGTTCGATGCGCTATGACAATCCTGAAGTCAATGACTTGCTGCGCCAAGCCCGCATTGAATTGGATGAATCTGTGCGTAACGAGTTATACCAGCAAGTGCATGACATCGTGATGGCAGATGCCGTCGTCATTCCGTCGGCATATAGCAAAGTCTCTTGGTTGCAAAAACCATGGATTGAAGGCTTCGTTCCGGGCGGCGGCGGCACCTATACCGCGTCGTTGTGGAATGTCGTGATTAATCCGCAGTAAATCTCCCCAGCCCAATCCCTCCCCGCTTCGCAAGGAGGGAAATGACCCCACCCCTAGCCCCGGTCAGCCGTCGCAAGGTGCTGCCCCATACCACAGGGAGGGGAACCAGTCTCTCCCTCTCCATGTTTGGAGAGGGGGCAGGGGGGTGAGGTCGGATTTGGTGAGGATGGTGAGGGCATATTATGTTTTAAGGCAAACCCCATGACCCAATATTTAGTCCGCCGTATCGTTCAACTTATTCCAACCCTGTTTATTATTTATACCCTGATTTTTGTGCTGACCTATTTGATGCCGGGCGACCCAGTGCGGGCGTTATATGGCGAAGAAGTCAACCGTATGACGCCGGAACAAATCGAACAAATTCAAGCCCGCATGGGCGTAAATCGTCCGTTTTTGGTACAGTATGGTGATTTTTTGGTGCGGCTGACTCGGTTGGATTTTGGTGAATCGCTCATCATGAAGGGCGAAAATGTGGGTGATATTATCAGCTATCGGCTGCCGCGCACGTTGCAATTGATGTTAGGCGGCTTGCTTGTATCGCTGGCGATTGGCGTGCCAGCCGGGATTATCGCCGCACTCAAACAATATAGCTGGCTAGACCACACGCTGATGATTTTAGCGCTAATTGGCGTTTCGATGCCGGTCTTTTGGCAAGCACTTTTAGCGCAACATTTGCTCACGCAGTCCAAATATGGCATTGCGCTGTTCCCGGTGGCGGGCTATGGCGATGGCGATTTGTGGTACATGGTGCTGCCATCGTTGGTTTTGGGGACGCATCTTGCCGCCAGCGTTGCCCGCATCACGCGCTCCTCTATGCTGGAAGTCAAAACGCAGGATTTTCTGGTGACAGCCCGCGCCAAAGGGTTGCCTTCCATGACCATTTTGTTCCGGCATCATCTGAGCAATGCGCTCATTCCCGTCATTACGATTATTGGCTTGCAAGTGTCGGGATTATTAACGGGTTCAATTTTGACCGAAAGTGTCTTCAATTGGCCCGGCTTGGGGCGGGCAACGGTTTCGGCGATTCAATCCCGCGATATGCCCATCATCATGGGGCTGATGGTCTACGGCACGATTATTATTTTGATTGTGAATTTGCTGACGGATATTTTATATGCGGTGATAGACCCGCGCATAAGATATAGTTAGAAGTGCTAAGTGCTGAGTGCTGAGTGCTAGGGACTAAGTGCTGAGTGCCGAGTGCTGAGTGCTGAGTTAAAAGTTAAAAGTAGAACGTAAAAAGTGCAATGCTTATATTCAGAAAATGTGTTTTTGTAGGGGAGGGTTTAGAAACCCTCCCCTACCACTACCCGATTTTTCACTCGTTTTGAACTTGAGTGTTTATCAAACTCAGCACCAAAAGCTAACAGCTAATCGCTAAAATCTAAGAGTCAACTTATGATTGCTACGCCTTCGCCCGCACCGGTTGCGGTTCTGCACACTGAACATACCTTTTCATTCCGGCGACGCTTTATCAGGACATTTTTTCGGAATAAAGTGGCGGTTCTGGGACTCATCATTATTTCAATCATGGTGTTCTGCGCGTTGTTTGCGCCGTTCATCGCGCCCTATGACCCCAACAAAACCAACGTCCGCGACCGCTTTTTGCCGCCGAGTTCGACATATTTTTTAGGCACGGATGATTATGGGCGCGATATTTTTACGCGCTTGCTGTATGGGGCAACCTTATCGCTGCAAATCGCGCTGATTTCGCAGACCATCGCCGTGAGTCTCGGCATTACACTAGGGCTGATTTCTGGGTGGTATGGCGGCTTGATTGACGATGCCATAATGCGCGTCACCGATGCGATTTTTGCCATTCCCGGTCTCATCTTCTTGATTGTGTGGGTTTCGATTTTGACGCCGAGCAAAGAGAGTATTTTTCTGGCGTTGGGCATTATTGGCTGGGCGTCGGATGCGCGGTTGATGCGGGCGCAGGTGTTGAGCATGAAAGAACGCGAATTTATTTTAGCAGCGCGGGCAATGGGCGCGTCTGCCGGGCGGATTATGCTGCGCCATTTGCTGCCCAACTGCCTTGCTCCTACGATTGTATTGGCGTCATTGGGCATTGCGGGTGTGATTTTGGCAGAAGCCGGCTTGAGCTATTTGGGGTTGGGCGTGCAAATTCCCAATCCATCTTGGGGTTCAATGATTAATGCTGGTGGACCCTTAATTACGCGGGCGTGGTGGTATGCGCTGTTCCCCGGCTTGGCAATTATGCTGACGGTGTTGGGCTTCAACTTCGTGGGCGATGGCTTGCGCGATGCCCTAGACCCCAAGTTGTATGAATGATGTCATGTTACGAGATAAATGCATCGAATTAATCTTAACCTTTAAAACCTTTTTTGAACCACAGAGAACACAGAGCGCACCGAGACAATAGAATTTTATAGGTTATCTTTGTGTTCTTCGTGACTTCGTGGTTTATGGTGGTTTTTTCTGTCCCTATGCTACGATGTATATTGTGATGCATTATGAAAATCACATATGATCCAAAAGCCAATGCCATGTATATCACATTCAATCATCAACCATTCCATCATACACAGATTGTCAGCGATACCATGATTCTCAATATGGCAGAAGATGAAACCTTGATTGGGATTGAATTATTAGCAGTCTCTCAATATACCTAAGACTTGGAACAATTTGTACAACAATTGATTCTTATGGCAGAGCATAGCTGATTAGATGCCTAAATTAATCACAGCCCAATTGGCAAAACAAGTGTTGGCATCGCTGGTGGCGCAACCGGATTAATCCCCGGTGGGTGTGATGAGGCTGTGCAAATATGCCAAGCCAGCCCGTTTAAAATGCGCGATGAGATGCGCCTGTGCAGCTTCGGGCGTATCGGATAATGCCAAGAGCAACCCTTCCACCAATGCCATAATCACCTTCGCGCCCGTTTGCTGGTCTATTGCTGGCAATGTCGGGATATACCAGCCAATCACGCGCACAATGCCGTTAAACATTTCATCGTATAACCCTTGTACCGCGATTTTGATGTCTGGCGAAACCCATTCGCTGTTCAAAATGGTCTTAAACCCCGGATGATTCCGCGCGTATGCCACCAAAGCGTCTATCGCGCTGTGAAAGGTCGTTACCAATGGCGGCAGTGTCGGGCGCTCGGCAAACATGTCTGCTGCCATCACTTGCATATCGCGGATATAACTTTCGATGAGTGCCTGCAACAAGGCATCTTTTGTGGGGAAATACTGGTACAGCGACCCCACAGAGGTATCGGCTCGCCGGGCAATATCCCCCACGCTGATAGCCGCATACCCCTGTTCATTAAGCAGGTGCGCGGTGGCACGCAAAATCGCAGCGCGGCGGTGCTGACTGCGCGATTGCTGTGGGGTGCGGCGCACGGTAACGGACATTTTAGATTAGAGCCTCATCTCAGCGCAGATTTTTAGGGTAATGATACATACGGCTGCATCCCGATAAGTTTTTGCTTCTTGGATTATTAACCTCATCACGGCAGCGCAGGGGGCGCGTAGACTGTGCCGCGACTCCCCTCTCCTATAGGAGAGGGATTGGGGGTGAGGTCGGTATTTTAAGAAATTTACCAGATGCGGTATTTAACAACCCACTATAAATCTAGCGCCAAACATGGCTGTTAGCAATTCTGGAATTGGTTAGCGCAGTTTAGCCTTATCACTGGCGCGTGCGCGGGTCAAGCCCATCGCGCTAACACTGGCTTATTCAGTAAATTGGGCAATCGCCGTCTCCATCTGCTGCCGTTCCTGTTCTAACTGCGGGCTGCCGCCTGCCATCTGCGCCATCAGCAGGATGTAGGCGCTGGTATCCAAACGTTCTACGGCGTCAAAAGCGGCATTTAGCGATTTGCCCATCAGGAATAACCCGTGCCAAGGCGCAATCGTGCCAGCCGCGTGCTTGCGAATTTTATCTTCGCGCCCTTTCATGGTGGCAATAATGCGGTCAGCCAGCACCGGGCTATGGGCAGGCGCATACTCAATCACCGGGGTTTCGCCAAATTTGCGGGTAGCTTCCAAAATGGCAGGGATGGGACGAGCCAGCGCCGCAAATACCAAGATATTGCGGGCATGGGCATGGATGACACCGGTACCATGTTCCCCAAATTCTTCATGCAACCGGAAATGCACATGCGCTTCGCGGGTGAGTTTGCCACTGCCCACGAGAATAGTGCGGTTCATATCCACCACAAGGGTATCTTCAGGTTTTAAACGCCACTGGCGTTCTGTGCCAATCAGGCTCGGCGACATCACCACCACATCCCCTACTCGCTCGCTGATGTTCCCACCAGCAGCATCAGTCAGGTTGCGTTGAAATAATAAGCGTCCGATGCGGGCAAGCCGTTTGCGGGCAGCGGTAATGGCATCATCTTTGAGTATGGCAGGTGCAGACATGAGGTTTTCCTGTATATTCTGGGTATCGTTGTGGCACATTGACGGGGTATCGTCCAGCCGAGTTGATTGTAGCCGCGATAATTGCACGTCACAATATCGGATACGGCAGTTGTGCGAGAGACTACTTCATATGCGAAGCCTCCCCCATCATGGTAAATTAGAAGGGTTACGCTTCTATCATCAAAGGAATTTAAAATGCCCAAAATTGCGATTGCCACAACCTCGCGTGCTGATTACAGTAGTTTGCTGCCGGTGCTGCGCTTGCTTTTTGCCGATGCTGCTTTTGATGTGCGCTTGTTCGTCAGCGGGACGCATCTACTGCCTGATTTTGGCATGACGATTCAGGCGATAGAAGCCGATGGTTTCCCCATTGCTGAAAAAATCGAGATGCCCTTTTCGCAAGATACGCCCGAAAATCCCGGTTTTTCGGCGGGGCAAGCTGTTCAACATTTCAGCGCGGCTTTCGTGCGCCATCAGCCAGATGTAGTACTGTTGGTCGGTGATAGACTGGAGATGCTGGCGGTGGGTTATGCGGCGCTCATTGCGCGGGTGCCAGTGGCACATATTTCCGGTGGTGACGTGACCGAAGGGGCGCTTGACGATGCTGTGCGCCATGCTTTGACCAAACTCAGCCATTTGCATTTTGTCAGCATGGACGACCATGCCCGCCGCGTGCTGCAAATGGGCGAAGAAAATTGGCGCGTGCATGTCACGGGCGATCCAGCATTAGATACCCTTGGTACTTTGCAATATCTTAGCCAAGCCGAACTAGCAACTTTTTTTGATTTACCTCTCACGCCGCCAATAAGTGTGGTCACGTTTCACCCGACAACGTTAAGTCCTATTCCGGTAGAAGTACAAATTTCAGCGGTGTTATCGGCGTTAAAAACGTTGCCCGGCACGCTCCTGATTGGCAAACCCAACATAGACAGCGGGCATAACATCATCACCCACGCGCTGGAAACATTCGTGCAGCAGCGGGCGAACACGCGCTTATTCACCAGTTTGGGGCAGCAGCGTTATTATAGCGTGCTGGCAATTGCCGATGTCATGATTGGCAATTCATCCAGCGGCATTTGGGAAGCGCCATCATTCGCGCTACCTGTCGTCAATATTGGTGAACGCCAACAAGGACGCTTTCGCGCTGGCAACGTGTTGGATGTGCCAGAATATGATGTAGTTGCTATTCAATCTGCCATTACACGCGCCCTATCGCCCGAATTTCGCGCTTCATTGCACGGCATCAGCAACCCCTATGGGGATGGTCACGCCGCTGAACGCATTGTGCGCGTGCTAAAAACGCTGGATTACCCGCGCTTGTTGTTGAAAAAATTTGCGGATGCTGCGCGTTAAAAAGCATTTTCTTTCCCGATGCGGCGCTATCGCCTATAATGACCATGACGCTTAGTAGCTATCGGATATAAACCATGACGCAACTTGAAGAAGCTCTCGAACTGGTATTAAAGCTCACGCCTAAAGAGCGTATTCAGCTTATCGTGCAAGTCGCTTTGTCGGTAGAGCGCGATATGGAGGTACCAAACGAAACCGATAGATGAGCGTGGGAGACAATCATTAGATGTGAGCGAAACAGATAGTGAGAAATAACAATGGGTATTTATCAGATTTTTCACACCAATTGTACTGATTTTTATCATTGAAATCATTCACCATTAAACATCCGCTGAATGGTTATTTCCTGTGTTTTCAAATGACATTATAACCACCCATCCATAACCGCCGCGTTTTTTGCACTACCTGTCCCATTTGCGGCACAGCTATGCCCCTGCCCGTGCATATCGTCTACGCTCTATTCTTCATCACTGATGACCCACAATAGGATGCGGCACATACGGCGCTTCCAGATAAGCCATATCGTCCTGAGCCAAACGAACCGACAAAGCGCCGATGGCATCTTCCAAATGGGAAATCTTGGTTGCTCCGATGATGGGCGCTGTCACGGGTTGTTTGTGCAGCAGCCAAGCCAGCGCAATATGAACGCGCGGCACACCGTACTTTTCTGACAATTCTGCCACTCGTTGCACGACCTGTTGATCGGTTTCCGCAGTCGCATCGTATTTGCGCCGAGCAATCTCATCCGTTTCCGAACGCAGCGTGGTTTCTGATGACCCAGCGCGGGTTAATCGTCCTGATGCCAGCGGGCTGTACGGGATAATGCCAATTTTTTCCTCACGGCACAGGGGCAGCATCTCGCGTTCTTCTTCGCGGTAGATCAGATTCAAATGATTCTGCACCGAGACAAAGCGTGTCCATCCGTTTTTCTCAGCGACATAGAGCGCCTTTTGGAACTGCCATGCCCACATCGCCGAGGCACCGATGTAACGTGCCTTTCCTGCCCGCACGACATCGTTCAGAGCTTCCATCGTTTCTTCAATGGGCGTTTCGTAATCCCAGCGATGAATCTGATACAGGTCTACATAATCCGTCCCCAGTCGCTTTAAGCTCTGGTCAACCTCATGCAGAATTGCCTTGCGTGACAGCCCAGAACCATTCGGCACATCCGCCATTTTGCCATGCACTTTCGTGGCGATAACCACCTCATCCCGCTTGGCAAAATCCTTTATAGCGCGTCCGAGAATTTCTTCGCTTGCTCCAATCGAATAGACATTGGCGGTATCAAAAAAATTAATGCCCAATTCGAGGGCTTTTTTAATGATAGGACGGCTGTTTTCTTCGTCAAGTACCCATTTGTGAATCCAGCGCGTGGCGTCGCCAAATCCCATACAACCGAGACAAATGCGCGAGACTTTCATCCCGGTTGAGCCTAATCGAGCATATTCCATATGTTCCTCCTTAATGGGTTTTTATTTTTTCACCTGCCCAATTTCGGCTTGGGCGCGGGCGTAATCACCGGGTTGCCCAATGTCCAACCAGTATTCGCGTAGGGGGAAACTAGCGATAGGCTGTTTATCCGTCAAGAGTTGGTCTATCAAATCAGTCATGTCCATGCGCGTGCCACGCGGAATCAAGCGATGTGCCAGCGGACTGAGCAGGTAAATTCCAGCGTTGACGTAAAAGGTATACACCGGTTTTTCGACGAGACTCCGTACATAACCATTTTCAGTTTCGACCACCCCATACGGCACGCTAATGTGATACGGGCGCAGCGCCACCGTTAATGCCGCCTGCGTTTCCTGATGATACGCCACCATATCCCGAAAATTGAGTCCCGTCAGAATATCGCCATTGATGACCAACAATGGTTCTTCGATGGGGTCAAGCAAACCGACTCCCCCGGCAGTGCCAAGCGGTTGGTCTTCCGAGACGTAATTGATATTGACGCCAAAATCGCTGCCGCTGCCAAAATGCGCTTTAATTTTTTCCGGCATAAAATGTGTCGTCACGCTCACGCGCTTAATGCCCGCGCTGCGAAGCCCATCAATGATATGTTCCATGATGGGCTTATCGCCCACGGGCAACATGGGTTTGGGCAAATTTTCGGTGAGGGGGTGCAAGCGTTTACCGAAACCGCCCGCCATCACAACGGCATTCACTGGCAAATCGCCGATTAATTCATCCTGTGTAATCAAGCCGACCACGCGCTGCTGCTCATCCAACAACGGGATTTGGCGCACTTGATGCTGGCGCATAAGATGGGCAATGTCTTCATGGCTGGTTGAAATGGGGGCAGTCACGGGCAATTTATACGCATCCGGTTTACGATCTAATAGCTGTGTCACGGTCATGTGCATATCCAAGCCTGCCAGCACTGCCCGCCGAATATCGCCATCTACCACCGTGCCAATCAAATGGTTATCGGCATCTACAATCAGCGCGATACCTCGCGCATTGTCATCAATGCAGCGCAGCGCCGCCTGAATGGTGCTATCTGCCGGGAGACACAGTGAATCAATCATGTTATTTTAACCAATACGCCTTTTTTAACCGCCAAAACGCCAAAACCGCCAAGTCTAATATGAAAGGATAACGCGCTTTATACCATTACGCATATTGGTAACATTAAAATTGAGCAATAAACCAAGTTGATACCCGGTTGTTTTGAGATATGATAGTACTTGCGCCTGATGCAAAGGCAGTAGAGTTTCAACTGATTTTAATTCCACTATCAAACTATTTTTCACCAAAATATCTAATCGTCCCTTGCCTATTATTTCACCTTTGTAGGTAACACCGATTTCATGCTGTCGTAAAAATGGGATTTGAAGGTGTAACAGTTCGATACATAATGCTTCTTCGTAAATATTTTCCAAATAACCGGGACCCAACACTTTATGAACTTCAATCGCTGCCCCTATTACTCGGTAGGCTAACTCATCAACTTCTTTTGAGGGTTCACTACTTGGCATAATTTATGCCCCCTTTTCAAATTGATTATTTGTTCTCTTTTGGCGTTTTTGGCGCTTTGGCGGTTCGCCTTAAACCTCTGCTGTGGCGGTTATCACAATTATTCAGGCAGCAGCATGGGGCGATGCTGTTCAAATTCCTGCTGTGCTTGCGTCAAATCTTCCATACGCCCAATATCTAGCCAATAAATATCATCGGGGCAATAACTCATTACCGTCTTGCCAGCACGGACTAAAGTAGTGATAAGTTCCGGCATATCTTGATATTCAGCCTGTTTTACATACGGCAGCACATCAGGCGTGACCACATACAATGCCATACTCACCTGAATAGCGAGTTCGGGCTTTTCCCGATACGCCACAATGCGATTTTGCGCGTCGGTTTCAATCATCCCCAAATGCAATTTGTACGGCTTGCGGTAGATTGCCGCTGTTAGTACTGCCTGCTGTTGTTCATGATAGGTCACAAGAGCGCGATAATTGATGGTTGTCAGCAAATCACAACTCAACAATAAAAATGGCGCATCTAGCCCCGGCAGTGCTGATAACCCGCCGACAGTACCGAGCAGTCCCGGCATTCGGTACGGCGTAATCGTTATATCTGGGAACTGCTGTTGATATTTTTGCAAATACAATTCCAGCAAATCCGCCAAATAATAGGTGGTCACGATGATGTCTTTAAAACCCGCATGGCGCAACTGCCGCAGCAAAATCTCTAAAATCGTATAATCACCTAGTGTTACCAGCGGCTTAGGAATGACATTGGTAATCGGTTGTAAGCGCGTGCCGCGTCCGGCAGCCAGAATAACTGCTTTCATGCTGACTCGATTCGATGAATGAACGCGACAATAGCATACGGGGTATCCTACGGAGGCGCAACTGTGGAAATTAAGGATTAGTCCGTATCCAGTGCTAAATGCTGAGGACGAAGTGCGGAGTAAAACACCCTATCCTTGAAAAGCTAATCGCCAACAACTAATCCGGTTTTCTGGCGAATAAATAGGCACGTTGACTGGGATATTCCACATCAGGATACGGATAACGAATCAGCGTTTCTTGCAATTCATAGCCAGCTTGCAACAAATAATCACGCATTTCATCCGGCGTAAAGAACACAAAATCCAAAGAGACTGGCTTGCCCAAAAGTTCATCAAGATGCCGCACTTCACCGCCAATATGGAAGGACAATAACAAGATACCCCCCGGACGCAGCACCCGTTTCAGTTCGGTCAACGCTGCCACCATTTGGGGACGGTCAATATGAATCAACGAATAAAATGCTGCCATGCCGCCAAATGTGTTATCGGCAATGTCGGTCAGCGCCAGCATATCCCCCACTTGAAATGGAATCGCCGGATGTAACTGCTGCGCTTGTTTAATCATCTCTGGCGATAAATCCACCCCTGTGACCGTTGCGCCGCGCTGATGCAGATACGCCCCGACTTGTCCGGGACCACAACCCATGTCACAAATGATGCCGCTGCCCACTTTTTCAATGAGCCAATCGAGCAATTTGCAATCCAGCGGCTTATTCTGCAATTCGTTGTTATATCGCTGCGCGTATTCGGCGGCAACCCCATCATAATTGGCATGTAAGGGATTGTTTGGCATAACATCATCCTTTTCTGGCAGAATAGTCCGTATAACACTATAGGATAATCAACACAGGCTGGCAAGGACAGTCTTTTGCCGCGGATTGTCTGGTAAAATGGAAGCAGAAAGTAGATAAATTAGTCAATTGGAGGTGTTTAATGCCAACAATCACATTTGATGTTCCCGTCGAAGTTGTGGAAAGAGCGCAACAAGCTGGAATATTAACCGACTCCATCATGACTGAACTCATCATCAAAGAATTAGGACGTCGGCAGGGGGTAGATAAATTTTTTGAGATTATCGAAAAACTAAGTGATATTGAGCCGACTATCTCACAAGAAGAGATTGATGCTGAGATTGCCGCTTACAAAGCAGAACGGCGAGAGAAACGCAAATCATGATGCGTGTTGTGTTTGATACCAATATTATTGTATTTCTATAATTAATTGTTTCTGGAGACCATCATTTGCTTGATTTAGGAAAGTATCAAGATATTGAAATTGTTACAGTAGCGGAATTTCTTGAAAAAATTTATGGTTCTCAGGATACATCACCATGACCACTGTCGCTGCTACACGCCCCAAACACCCTACCTGCCCCGGCGCAAAGCCCGTGCCGATTTTTGGCGCTTCCTTCTAACTGATAAAGCAAGTTTGCTGGGTAAGCAAGAGTTGGCTATACTTTTATCGAATGTTGGGCAACGCGATGAGAAAGATGTATCCTCAGCAATGTCGGCGGCTTCGCAACAAGGTCAAAAAGAAATCTGGCAATATAGGAGAAGACTTATGGGAACTGCGAAAACTCAAGGACAGATTTGGGGAACACGAGCTAAAGATTGGGCTGAGGTACAGGAAGGTATGGCTATTCCACTTTATGAAGTGGTTTTGCAGAAGATCAAAGTAAGCGAAGGATTTTCTATCCTTGATGTCGGGTGTGGGTCAGGTATCTTCTGCGAGATGGCTGCAAAACTCGGCGCAAGGGTCAGTGGAATTGATGCGGCAGAATCACTGATCACAATTGCTGGTGAGCGTGTGGCTGACGGTGATTTCCGAGTAGGCGAGATGGAAGAATTACCCTACGCAGACCAGACTTTTGACATGATCACGGGTTTTAGCTCGTTTCAGTTCGCTGCTAATCCTGTAAATGCACTGCGAGAAGCGAACCGTGTATCGCGGAATGGAATAGTGGTGATGGCGGTCTTTGGTAGACCAGAAGAAAATGAAACCACCGCTATTTTGAAAGCAATCGGGTCATTGTTGCCCCCACCGCCGCCAGACGCCCCCGGACCGTATGCGCTTTCGGCTGATGGCGTGCTGGAAGCCCTCACCACAAAAGCAGGAATGACCCCTGGAGTAATCGGAACTGTTGAGTGTCCGTTTGATTATCCTGACGAGAAAACAGCGTTGCGCGGCTTGCTTTCCTCGGGTCCAGCCATACGAGCCATTCAAGGCAAAGGAGAAGATTTGGTACGCGAGACAATCTTGAACGCTATCGCGCCATTCAAGACAGATTCAGGTGGATATCATCTTAGAAACACAATGCGCTACATGATTGCAGGGGCTTGATTCGGTGGTGATAGTTTGGAAACGGGATTGGCTTGAAATGAAAGCAGTAGGGAGATAGCACTATCA
>JALHOR010000110.1 GCA_022842885.1 Anaerolineae bacterium | reverse complement strand
TAGGAGGATGGTTTGGCGATTAAGGGGACGCGATTCACGTTTATCTTGCATGTTTCATGACTTTCGATTCTGGATGCGGTTTGTGAAGATTGTAACAGACAACCCTCACGAATCACGGTGAAATTCCACAGTTGCGAATCTGGCATCTGCCCTTTAGAATCGCCCCTATCAAAAACGTCCTGCAAAGAGAGTGTCTGCATCAACAGACCACCGAAGGGGCAAACTGTTCAACATGTGCTGGATGAACAGTGAAACTCTCAGGTCAAGGGATTTGTCGGACGCAACCCTCTGGAAGTATTGGCTAACAGAGCGCACAGCGATTATGTTGTGCGCTTTTTTACGTTTATTCATCTCATCCAAGTAGGAGCAGAACATCATGGCTGAACTGAAATATCCATCAGATTTAAAATACGCCAAAAGTGATGAATGGGTGCGGGTGGAGGGGGATATTGCCACACTCGGCATCAGCGATTATGCCCAAGACTCGCTGAACGACCTCACCTATATCGAATTCAGCCACAGCGTGGGGGATAACATTGCTGCTGGCGATGCTGTTGGCGAAGTCGAATCCGTCAAAGCCACAGCGGAAATTATCACCCCCATCGCTGGTGATATTCTCGAAGTCAACAGTGATTTGGAGAGCGAACCCGAAATCATCAACGCCGACCCCTACGGCAAAGGCTGGTTGGTCAAAATCAAAATCACGGATGCTGCCGGATTAGAGGGATTAATGGATGCGGCGGCATATCAAGCCTATTGTGAGAGTCGTTAAGTTGCATTGCCATCGAATTGGTTATTTGTCGTTAAGGATTTGGAGTAAAGCGTAGATTATGGGCTACATCCCACATACTGAAGTAGAACGCCAGCAAATGTTGGCGGCAATTGGTGTCACCACCATTGAAGATTTGTTTGAGGCTGTGCCAGCATCACATCGTTTTCCGCGCCTTAAGCTGCCCAAACCCATGAGCGAAATGGAAGTCGCTGCCGAAATGCTGGCACTCAGCGAATCCAACGAACACGGGCAGGATTTCGCCATTTTCCGCGGGGCAGGCGCGTACCATCATTTTATCCCGTCGGCAGTGAATCACCTGCTGCTGCGCGGCGAATTTTATACTGCCTATACGCCCTATCAGCCGGAAATTTCGCAAGGCACATTACAAGCCGTATTTGAATATCAGAGCATGATGTGCGCCTTAACCGGTATGGATGCCGCCAACGCCAGCCATTACGATGGCGCAACCAGCCTAGCCGAAGCCGTCACCGTCGCGCTGCAAGTCACGCGCAAACGCAGCAAAATCATCCTCAGCCCTACCGTACACCCCCAATATCGAGAAGTCGTGCGGACATATCATCAAGGGCGCAATATCGAGATTGTTGGCGACGAAAAACCCCAAGAGTTAGCCGCACTGCT
Organism: Anaerolineae bacterium; assembly: GCA_022842885.1. Classification (GTDB taxonomy): domain Bacteria; phylum Chloroflexota; class Anaerolineae; order Aggregatilineales; family Phototrophicaceae; genus JALHOR01. The sequence continues at coordinate 16,945 of JALHOR010000110.1, read as the reverse complement.
CAACCTGATTGATGATAAAACTGCCATGATTGCGGTGCAGTATCCCAATTTCTTCGGTCAGATTGAAGATTTACGCACGATTGCCGAAAAAGCCCATGCCGCCGGAGCCTTACTCGTTGTTGTGGCGAATCCGTTGGCGTTGGGCATGTTAAAATCGCCGGGTGAATTAGGCGCGGATATTGTGGTGGGCGATGGGCAACCATTGGGTGTGCCGATGGGCTTCGGTGGTCCCTATGTTGGCTTTTTTGCCACCAAACAAGAGTTTGTCCGCCGCATTGCCGGGCGTATCGTCGGTGAAACGGTAGATAAAGATGGCAGACGCGCTTATGTCATGACGCTGCGCCCGCGTGAACAAGACATCAAACGCGAAAAAGCCAGCAGCAATATTTGTACCAATCAAGGATTGATGGCGTTGGCAGTGTGTATTTATCTATCGCTGATGGGCAAAAATGGGCTGCGAAAAGTCGCCGAACTCAACTATCACAAAGCCCATTATGCCGCCAACAGCATTGATAAAATCAGTGGCTATCAGGTGAACCGAGATAAGCCATTCTTCAATGAATTTGTGGTCAAATGCCCGCGCCCCATTGCTGAAATCAACGAAGCCTTGATTGAAGATGGCATTGTCGGCGGTTATGACTTGGGCAAGGATTATCCCCATCTAGCGAATCATATGTTGCTGTGCGTGACTGAGATGAATGGTAAAGACGAAATTGATGCGTTGGTAAAGATGTTGGAGGGTTTGAAATAACTATGTTGAACGGAATCGAAAAGACCGAAACAAAAGCACTCGAACCCCTCATTTATGATTTGGGATCGCCGGGGCGAATTGGCGTGAACTTACCAGATTGTGATGTGCCAGAGAGTGACCTACCGCGTGATTTAATGCGCGATGACCTGAAGTTGCCCGAAGTAGGCGAACTGCAAGTGGTGCGTCACTTCCTGAAATTGAGCCAACTAAATTATGCGATTGACAAGGGTTTTTATCCGCTTGGCTCTTGCACGATGAAATACAACCCCAAGCTGAACGAAGACATGGCGCGGTTGCCCGGCTTTGCTGCGCTGCACCCCTTGACCGATGGCGAAGGCACGCAAGGCGCATTGGCATTGATGCATGAATTACAGCGATGGTTAGGCGAAATCAGCGGTTTTGAAGCGGTTAGCCTTGCCCCAGCAGCCGGGGCGCAGGGCGAATTTGCGGGCATTTTGATGATTCGCAACTATCATCTTGATAGAGGCGATACCCAGCGCACCAAGATTATCGTCCCCAACAGCGCCCATGGCACTAATCCTGCTACAGTCACAATGGCAGGCTTTGAAGTCATTGAAGTGCCATCGGATAATCGCGGCGATGTGGATTTAGAAGCGTTGCGCAAAGTCTGCAATGACCGTGGCAGCGAAATCGCAGGCATGATGATTACTGTGCCGAGTACTTTAGGCTTGTTTGAAGAACATATTCTCGATGTGATTGAGATGGTGCATCGCGTCGGTGGGCTGATGTATATGGATGGCGCGAACATGAACGCGCTCATGGGTATCGTCAAGCCCGGCGAACTCGGTTTTGATGTGATGCATTATAACTTGCACAAAACGTTCTCCACACCGCACGGTGGCGGTGGTCCCGGCAGTGGTCCTGTTGGCGTCAATGCCAAACTCAAGCCTTTCTTGCCGGGTCCGATTGTAGAGATTATCGAACCTGCCCAAGCAGAAGATGAAACACCTCTCTATGGGTTAGTTATGCCGGAAAAAACCATCGGGCGTTTGAAAGCGTTTCATGGCAATTTTGGGATGCATGTCCGCGCGTATGCCTATATTCGCATTTATGGCGATACCGGCATCCGCGATGTGTCGCGCCATGCCGTGTTGAACGCCAATTATATTCGCGCCCGTTTGGTGGATACCTATACGATTCCCTATCCGCGTTACTGCGGGCATGAATTTGTGCTGGAAGGGCGCTTTGCCGATGCTCCTGATGTTCATGCGCTGGATATTTCCAAGCGGCTGATGGATTATGGCATTCACCCACCGACCAATTATTTCCCGCTGATTGTGCCAGAAGCTCTGCTCATTGAACCCACCGAGACCGAGACTAAAGAAACACTCGATGAATTTATTGAGGCGATGAAACGCATCGCGCATGAAGCCAAAACGCAACCGGAACTGCTGCATGATGCGCCACATTCTGCCCCCGTTAAACGCCTCGACGAGGTGAAAGCCGCCCGTGATTTGGTGCTGTGCTGTGCGCCTGCGCTGCCCAACGCCGCCGGGGATTAGGCAAATAGTATGCAGCACAACAGAGGCACAGAGCGATAAGTCTGTGCCTCTGTTGGTAAATTAAGAAGGAGGATTATGCCCGCCATAGATAGCTGTGAGCCGCAAGTGATACGGGCTTTTCATAAAGCAGGTTGGCAAATTGCGTATAAACCTTATGTGATTCGTGCTGGAACAGAGCGTGGTATTTTTATAGACCTCTGTCTACAACATCAAATCAATCTGTCATTGATGTTGATGGTGGAAGTCAAATGTTTTCCAGCATCGCGGTCAATGTTAGATGAATTTTATCATGCCGTAGGACAGTATCTTTATTATCGTAACGTTTTAAAACTGAGTAATATTACTATACCTATTTATTTGACAATCCCGGATTTCGTATTTGAAAGATTATCGGCTCAACCAGCATTTGAAGCGACCTTAAAAGAAAGTGGTGTAAAATGGGTTGTAGTTAATCTTGAAACGGAGGAAATAGAAAAATGGGGTCATTAAATAATATTCTCCGCGAAGAAGTCGAAAAGTATGCCGCAGGCGGACGGGGCGCAAATGTGCTAACCTTTGCCTTTGCTGACGAGGCTCATCACGCTTACAGTGTTGTGTTGGTGGATTATCCAAAACGACAGCATACGGCATTAGTGGCAGTTCTGGCACGCCTTGTCGGGGATAAAATCATCATTGAGGAAGACAATACGGATAAACCCCTGTTGGACGCCCTTTTGCAGCGTGGTATCCCCCGCGAACAAATTTTGCTGGCGTACAACGGCGACATCATCCCCGAAGAATTGGCATGGTTTCAACTCAAGTCCGATGTGCGCCCGGTGTGAAAGCTGAATTACAAAAAGCCGTTTCACCACTGAGGCTCAGAGCGCACTGAGGTTTCACAGAGAAAGTAAAGCCCAACCGATAAATCGGTTTTAAGAATTTAGCCTTCGGTTTTGAATCGAAGGCAGTCCTAATCCTCTGTTTTAATGCACCATGACCGGAAACAGGTCTTTCGCCCACGCTTCAATCGCGCCCCAATTGAGATGATCTGCTTCTGCCAATGCGCCGGCATCTTTGGCATTTCGCAGCAGAAAACGCCAAATCCACCCTAACCGCGCATGATTCACCGCCCCGGCAAACAAGCCTTTGCTGATGGGTTGCTTGAAATTGCACAGCGGTTTCAGGAATACATCGGCTTTTTGGCGATTTTCCGGTGTATCTTCTGCCATCGTCAGGCACACAATAAAATAGGCAACGTCCATCGCTGCCAAGGGTTTCCGAAAGCGCGTCAGAAAATGAACCGCTTCTGGCAGGACGCTGCTATTACGAATCGCACTGCCCAAGATAAGTGCGTCATAACCGCTGACATCCTGAATATGTTTTACGTTCTGCACATCTACGGTTGCTCCGGTATCGCGCAGTACCCGCCCGACATACTCGGCAATGTCTTCGGTTGACCCTGCGCGAGTGGCATACGCTACCAGAATGTGGCTGCTCATGAGGAAGTTCTCCGTGTTTAGCTTGCGAATGATATTTCAATATCTATTACGCAAGCCGTGTCGCAATGTTCGTGATAAACATCACGATTCAACCGTGAGATATGTTATAGGCAGACTATTCCCAATTTCTGTGGAGGCAAATTCAAAATAATATCGATGCCAGTTTTTATAAAGTTTAATTCTTTCCTCACCATCATTACTACTGTTGTCAAAATATCTATATTTATTTTGTCCTACAGAAAGTGATGGGACATTGGATGGGAATTGCCAATCAGTTCTTCCTAAGAATAAATATTCATCATTAACTAACCAACCATGCCAGTGGGGAAGATTCTTATAAATTCTCGCAGCGAAATCCAATCTATCAGGGTATTTTTCTTGGCATATAATTTTAAACTTTTGAATATCAACAAGCCGTCGTTTTGCTTCCACTTCCCAATCTGTAGTAGAGAGTTTTGAGCCCAAAGATTTTACATACTCCGCATCAACAAAAACCACTTGGAGATTTATCTTGCACGAGTCATAGTCATCAAGAATTTTTGGTATTTTTGTCTCAATCATTAATTTCCACGAAAAAGCCATCGACACAGAAACCAATTTTAAATCAACAGTTAGATTACTATCTTTATTTTTAATCTTTTCTTCCAAAACTTGTCTTATTTTCATTTCAAGATCTCTGAAAGCTGCTTCAGAATCCGGATATGGTTTTCCTTGTGAAAGTGAATGTTTAATTTCGGAAACTCCTTTTGTAATTTCCTCTAGTTTTGTATCTACAGTAACACTCCCTCCTGTTGGAGAAACTGAAATTATTAATTGATTTATGTTTTTGATAAGTTCTGCTATAGGTGTTCGAAAAATCAACATAACAATAATAATTGAAGTGGGGATAATTAATTGATTTGGATCTATATTCATATTTATTTTATCCTGTGCAAAGATTGAAATTCATTCGGCAAAATTATGTTAATATCGAAAATAATTTAGCAAATTTACTTTAATTTGAGAATAGGAAAAACAACTAATACACAATCATTTCAATTGTACAACTTGCACCACCTCTCCAATTCAGCAGCGTTCAGAAAGCCATCGGCGCCGCCGGATGTGCCGATTTTGTAGGAGGCGAAAATAGTGGCTTGGCGAATGGCAAGATACGGGTCATGGGTAGCGGCATACACATGAACAAATGCGGAAAATAAGGCATCGCCCGCGCCGATGGTATTCACAACCGGGCGCGTGTAGACCGCTGGAATGCGTTCCATGCGGTTATCGGCTTGCACCGCCAATAGCGCCCCTTGACCACCCATACCAATCACCACAATCGGCGTGTTGTAACGATTTTGCATTTCCCGCGCCAACTCTTCCGGCGAACCGGGCAAACGCTCATGACTCTGGAACAAAATCGTGGCGTGCGCCATATAATCGCGGTTGTACTCATCGTTGGGGTCGCTGATGGCATGAATATCGGTTGCAATCGGGATGTTTAACGCACGGGCTTTCGCCAATAACGGACGGCTAAAATTGATGTTCGCCAGCACTGCCAGCGATGCATTTTTCAGCGCGGCATCAGCAACATCGGGCGGATAGACTTGTTCTTGCACATCTTTTAAATCCGTGAAAATCGCCCGTCTGCCAGAGTCTTCGTAGAGGATGACCGACTGCGCCGTATGTGCTAATTGCGAAATGACATTTTTATCGTTGATGTGACTGTTTTTCAGTTCTGTCCGAATCACATCTGCCGCAGCATCGCGCCCAATGAGCGATAAAAAATCCACATCGCTGCCGAGCGTGGTGAGTGCTTTAGCGATGTTAAAGCCCACGCCAGAAACGGTGGTATTGACGCCAAAAAACGGGTAGCGCACCGGTTGATATGCCAGCGGAAACCCGTCTATTTTCAGCGTAGTTTCGATATTGATGAGACCCGCAACTAAAAGTGACATAAGCTATCAGCGCGGCACTCGCGCCAAAATCGAAGTGACCACTTCATAATTGCTAGTATTCAGCCAATTTGCCACTTCTTCCACGGTGATTTCATCATCGCCCTGCTTGCCCAACAAAACCACTTCGTCGCCCGCATGAACAGCACTGAGGGCAGAAACATTCACAGCACATTTTTCCATGCTCACGCGCCCAATCAACGGCACGCGCTGCCCACGAATGAGTACTTCACGCCACGTTTGCGGCGCACGGCGTAAGCCATCACCATACCCCACAGGCAAAATGGCGATGCGTTCTGTTGAGCGCGTGGAATAGGTATTTCCATACCCCACCGGATGCCCCGGTGGCAGTGTCTTGACTTGCAGGACGACACTTTTCCATGTGAGTAAAGGTTTCATCCCATTAGGCAGCGTCATCGTATCCGGTTTTAGCCCATACAATGCCAAGCCCGGACGCACCATATTAAAATGATAATCGTTAGAGCGCAGCAATGCCGCCGAATTTCCGGCATGAACATATTTAAACTGGAAACCCGCCGCCCGCAGCATCTTTAACAAATTACGGAAGACTTTGGCTTGTTCAGCCATATAGTCAACATCGGTATCAGCAGTGGAAAAATGCGTATAAATGCCATCTAAATGCAGATTTTTCATCGCCGCCAAATACCGGAACAAGCCCACCACTTCATCCGGCATAGCACCCAAGCGCCCCATGCCTGTATCCACTTTCACATGATATTTGAGCGTGCCTTGAATATCGCGTGAGGCGCGTTCATACTGCCGTGCCTGCTCCAAATCGAACACCGTCACGGTAATATCTTGTTGGATGGCTTGTCGCACAGCATGGGTTGGTACAAAACTGAGGACTAAAATAGGCGCTTCTATGCCAGCATCGCGCAGCGTGAGTGCCTCGGTAATATTGGCAACGCCCAAATAAGTCGCCCCATTCAGCAGCGCCGTCCGGGCAACCCGCAGCATCCCATGACCATAACCATCCGATTTGACCACTGCCATGAGCGTGACATCGTTGGTGAGCAGTTTTTTCAATGTGCGAACATTGCCAGCTAAGGCATCTTCGTCAATTTCCAACCAAGAAGTGCTTAAAGACCGCCCCGGCAGCAAGCTAGTATTGGTATTCTTGCCTTGCCGTACCAAGTGTTTAGCATCTTCGGCATGTGCCAAAAATGCTCGCACCACCTGTTCCATCCGGGCGGTTTCGCCACCTTTGAACAGCACAATATCTTTCTGGCTGATATTAAATTCTTCCAAGACGGCAATCGTATCTTGCACACTGTAGGTCATACGAACCTGAGCAGCATCGCGCCCTTGGTCAATGGCTGCCCGCCCTGCCAGCGCCGCCTGTGAGCCTTGCGTGATGATAATATCCGCAACTTCTGCGGCGCGGCTTCCCACCCGACGATGCCCCTGCGGGTTACGCTTGCCCAAATTATCCATATCGCCCATGACAAAAATCGTGCGTTGTCCTTCGATTTTCACATCATGCAGCCAATCGAGCGCCGCCAAAGTAGACGACACATTCGCCCGGAAGGTATCATCAATTAGAATCGCGCCGCCGTTGCCCTCCAGCGGATTCATGCGCCCCGGCAAAGGTCTTAAATCCGTCAAAGAACGCAACGCCTCTTCAACGGGAACGCCGTAATTCGTCCCCACCATCAGCCCCATCAGCACACCATACAGATGATGTTTGCCCGGAACGGGACTCCAACGCCCCAAAAAGCGTTCATCATAGCGCAAATCAAAGCCCGTGCCTTGCAAGCCCACATTCACATTATAGGCAGTCATATCGCCAAATTGGTTGATGCCAATGGTTCTAACGGCACAGCGAGCGCGGGACAACATTTGCGGGGTACGTTCATTATCAAAATTAACGACCAATAACGATTCCGGTGAGCGCAGCGAATCCACCATCACAAACAATTCATCCATATACTGCTGGCAGGTATCAAACGCCGCAGCTTGGTTGCAATCCACATCGGTGATAATACCCGTATGGGGTTGGATGGCTTCTACGATATACTGCATATCGCCGGGCTGCACCGGGTCTACTTTCAGCACCACAAATTGATGATCCGGGCGCAGCGCAGGCAACGACAACGGAATACTTAAACGCCCATCATCGTCTACATTGCCCAACAGGACGCTGTATTGCGTACTCAAGACCCGCGCCACTGCCGCCGCCGTCGCCGATTTTCCGGTAGAGCCAGCAACCGCAATCGTCTTGACGCCTGTCTTGCCCAAGACAAAATGTGACCATGACAACAATGCATCTACAGTGTCGCGTACCATCAGCACAGAGACACCGCTGGTATCGCACTCTGGCGGACCCATGCACAGAACGCCCGATGCCCCGTTCTGGATGGCTTCTTCTATATATTGGTGCGTATCACCCCGGGGTGAACGCAGTGCCACGTAAAGCAACCCTTCGCGTGCCTGCTGTGGGTCAAGGCAAAAATCAGTAAATATCTGGGCAACAGGCTCACCAAACAGTTGTCCACTGGCGGCTTTGAGTATGTCGTAGAGGCTTATCATAATGCCAAGTATAACACTATCAGCGCATCTGCGCCAAAAATTGCCACAAAAAGAGTATGTTATAATGATACCGTTTAAAGGAGACCCTATGGCGTTTGAATTTGAAATTTTAGCGACGGATGGCAACGCCCGCGCTGGCATTTTACATACACCGCACGGCGCGATTCCAACGCCTGTGTATGCCCCGGTTGGCACGCAAGCCACCGTCAAAGCCCTATCGCCGCGCGATTTACAAGAATTGCAAACAACACTGGTATTGGCAAATACCTATCATCTGCATTTGCGCCCCGGTGAAGAATTAATTCAGCAGTTCAATGGGCTGCATCACTTCATGGGTTGGCATGGTCCTATCCTGACGGATTCAGGGGGATTTCAAGTTTTTAGCCTGACAGAAATTAACCAAATTGATGATGAAGGTGTCACGTTCCAGAGTCATATTGATGGCAGCAAAAAACGCCTGACGCCCGAAATTTCTATCCAGATTCAAGAGGCACTCGGCGCGGATATTATCATGTGTTTTGACCAATGCCCGCCGCCCCGTGACCGCGACATCGTGCAAAAGGCGCTAGAACGCACGCACAAATGGGCTGTGCGCTGCCAAGAAGCCCATCCTGATAACACTGTGCAAGCATTATTTGGCATCATCCAAGGAGGAATTTTTCAAGATTTGAGGGCAAAATCGGCAGAATTTTTGTGTGGGCTGGATTTTCCCGGCTATGCGATTGGGGGGTTAGCCGTCGGTGAAAGCAAACAAGAACAATACCGAGCATTAGATTATACGCTGCCCCTCATGCCCACAGACAAACCGCGCTATCTGATGGGGGTAGGTGACCCGGATGATTTGGCAGAAGCGATTACGCGGGGTGTAGATATTTTTGATTGCGTCACCCCCACCCGTATCGCCCGGCATGGCGCAGCATTGACTTCTGATGGGCGCTTGCATCTCAAAAATGCTGCTTATCGCTCCGAATCAATCCCGTTGGAAGAAGGCTGTACCTGTTACTGTTGCCAGCATTTTTCCCGCGCTTATGTCCGGCATCTTGCCATCACCCGCGAATTGTTAGGGCATTATCTGTTAAGTATGCACAATGTCCATTTTATCATCCAGCACGTCCAGCAGATGCGCCAAGCTATTTTGGGTGGCACACTGCGCGATTACACTGACTCGTTTTTAAGACGATATTTGCAGCGCGATTAGTTCGGGGCTGTTTCCCCTTATGATAAGACCGTATCGCGCTCTGGTGGTGATGACTTTTGTAGCAATGGTGGGGTGCAGCAGCATCACCCATAACCAAACCCCCACCCCTCACCCCCTCATCTTGAATTTATATCCTAGCCCAGAAACAGCATTAGTCGTTACAACGCTGAGTCAGGAATACCAAGCGCGGAATCCGCAAGCTAAATTAACGCTGGAAATCCGCGAAACAACCATCGCTGCATTGGATACACTACAACAAACACCTAGTTACTTCGTATCGCACCATTTAATACCCGGCAACCAGCTATGGGCAGCACCCCTCGCACAAGATGGCTTAGTGTTGATTACCCATGCCGATAACCCGGTCATCAGCTTAACGGCGGATGATGTGCGCCGTTTGTATCAAGGCATTATCAGCAATTGGGATGAAATCGGCGGGGCAAGTGTGCCAGTGGTATTATTTAGCCGTGAAGAAGACAGCAGTTTACGCGCCGAATTTGACCGCTTGGTGATGGGGCAGCGGCGCATCAGCCCCAATGCGCGGCTCATCCCATCATCAGCCGCCGCCCTAGAAAGTGTCCTAGCAACACCGGGGGGTTTAGCATATATTGCGTTCAGTCAACTCAAAGAGACCGTCAAAGCTCTAGCGATTAACGACACCCAGCCCACGCGCCAAACCATCACGGATAACCTTTATCCATTGCGAATGACTCTTTTCATTATTGGACAGCGTGAGCCTGTAGTGCATGAACAGGCTCTCATCACTTGGGTGCAATCGCCGGATGGACAAGCCATTATCGGACAATGGTATATTCCCCAACTTCGTTAATCACGGGCGGCTACTGGGATAAGTTAGAACAATCGCCACCATGACCATGGCAATCATGAAATACAATGAGCTAAACGCCATATCGCGGTAAAACCGCAGCGATGACCGTTTGCTCTGGCTGGCGACTTCTGCTTCACGCAAACGATACAATGCCCCCGCCGCTTGCCAATTTTTGGGATTCACGCGCAGGACATTTTCCAAACAAATCACGCTCTGATCAATGGACTCGACGGCTACACTCATCCACAACCACGCCTCCTCAAAATTTTGGTTCTCGCTGATGAGGCTTCGCAGCAGCGGCACCGCTTCGGCACGGTGATTGGATTGAATCAGTTCAATCGCATCCAACAAGCGGTCAATATGGGTCGTATCGTTCTCAGCGGTCATACAGCCAGTTCTCGTTTTGGCTCGGCATTAACATGGGCAAACAAATCGTGTTCATCAATTTTGGCAGCACTCGGCGCTGGATACACGCGAGTAAAACCTTGTTTGTTCATCAAACGCTGGCGCAACCACATCGGGAAACGACTCGTCATCCCCCCGCCGCCTTGGCTAGCATGGCACGCGCTGCCAGCATCCCACGCCTCTAAATAGTCACGAATATCCACCAGTGTATGAATCGGCTCAATATTCTCTATCACTGCCAAGAAATCAATATCATTATTCGTTCCCACACGACGCGGGTCAAACGGTTTGCGCCGTACCAAAGCCTGAAAACGAAAGATATTCAGCATCAATTTCAAGAAGCGGGCGGGCAGCGATGTATAATATAATTTTTGCGGTTGATACGGCGGCAGCGATACCTGAAGATAATTTTTATCGCCAGCGAGGTCAAATGCCTCGGTAGTAGCCCGCTGAATCGCAATATGGTCAGGATGCCCATAGCCACCATATTTATTGAATGTGACAATGACTTGCGGTTGAATTTCCCGAATGGCTTCCACCACACGGCGCGTCACATCTTCGGGGGTATGCTGCCATTGATACCACAAACAGTCGGGGTCATGGGTCGTCTCGCTGCCCATCATGCCACTGTCTTTATAGTTCAGCAGCACATTTTTGAAGCCCAACGTTTGCGCGGCGCAATCCAATTCTGCCAAGCGCAGTTCGCGTATCGTCGGATACTGCCCTTGCATCGCTTCGGGGATAGTGCCTCTATCGCCATCGGTCGCGCACACATAATAAACTTCCACGCCATCGGCAATATATTTAGCGATAGTGCCGCCCATGCCAAAACTTTCATCGTCGGGATGAGCAAAAACCATCAATAAGCGTTTGTGTGTCATAATGCCCCTGTCTCTGATGTCGGCGATTGCCCTGCGTTTAACCTGCTAACACAATGTTGCCCTGTGCAATCTGGCACTGCTTGCCTATACTTTAGCGCCGTTGCATCCCAATTTCATCTATCGAGGATTTTATGCGTCGTTTTTTGAGTCTCTGTCCCCTGTTGCTGCTGACGATAGCAGCATTGGCTATCTTACCAGAACAATCCGTATGGGGACAATTTGCGACTAACACCCCGGAAAATGCCACTTCTGGCAGTCCGGTTGTGGTACCTGTGCAACCCACCAGCGCGGCTGCCAGTGGCTTTAGTTTCGCCACCAACACGCCCGATGGTCCCACACTAACACCCAGTTTAACGCCGACAGCGACCTTAACCCCCAGTGCCACTTTCACACCGAGTCTAACGCCGTCGCCCACGTTTACGCCGTCACCCACTCCAGTGGGTCCCTTTTCCTACCCGGATAATTTTAATTCGCTCACCGGCAAGCCCTATCCTGATGAAGAAAGCCGCGATAGAGTGAATATGGTGGTCAAAATCTCCAATTATCCGCCCGTTGTGCGCCCCCAAACAGGCATCAACATGGCAGATTTGGTCTACGAATATGAAGCTGAAGGTGGCGTAACTCGTTTCGCAGCCATTTTCCGGTCACAGATGCCGCCGCTGGTGGGGTCTATTCGCAGTGGGCGTTTGATGGACATGGAACTCATGACCATGTATCGAGCAAATCTGGTGTATTCTGGCACGAGTGAACCCATTCAGCGCCTGTTTATCGAAAATTATCCATTTCGGTTAGTCAGCCCCATCATTGGCGATGCCGAAACCAACGATTGTAATGCATCGGTTTTCTGCCGCATTCCGCGTGAGGGGCTTGCCCGCGAACACACACTCTTTGGTGTGCCAGAAAAAATGTGGGAACTTGCCGAATTTCGCGGGACAAACGAAGGGTATAAAGCACGCGGTTTTGCGTTTACCGATGCCCCTAGTGCCGGCGGCGAAAATGTCAATGATATTTTTATTGACTGGTATGGTCAAACCGATGCCCGTTGGCAATATGACCCAGCAACTGGACGCTATCTACGTTTTACCGATGGCAAACCCCATTTTGATAGAGGCGATGAGCAGCAAATATGGGCAGATAATATCGTCGTGATTGTGGTGCCGCATGAACGCCGCCCCGACTTGTTCCCAGAAGGTTCTAATTACGAATCGCTGGAAATCCAATTGTGGCATCATGACGAGGCTGAATTTTTGTATCAAGCGGTCGTGCTGCGTGATGGCTTGTTGCATCAGGGTTTTTGGGATAGACCCAACCGCGAAGATGGTACAGCATTGCATCTGGTATTCGGCAATAATCAGCCGATGACATTAAAACCCGGACGCACTTGGGTCGCCATCGTGCGTGGTTTAGGCGATGTCACTTGGAGCGAAATTGCGGTAGACACCTTTGCTACAGCAACGTTGCAGGCGCTCACCCCCTCTCCCACACCGCTGAATATCCAAGAAGGCGATTAACCAATAAAAAAACGCCGGAGAAAATGTCCGGCGTTTTTCTTGCTTAATTGACTTTAGGCGTTTCGCTGATGGAGTGCAGATTCCCATATAAATCTTCAAAAAATGCCTGAATCCCCCAAGGGTATTCTTGTGGTTCAAGCGCGATTTTAACGCCCTTTGCCCGTAATTTTTCAATATCCCCCCGGCAATCATCAGTTTCAAACAAAAAGCCTTGCTCTTTGCCCACGCGGGCTGCCCGTTCTGCGGGGGTACTGCCACCTGGTCCCCAATCAGTGGCTTGCAAGATAATTTCAATGCCGGGGTGGTCTTTGATGCCCAGCGTGACCCACCGTGCATCGCCCATCCCCAACAGATTATCACCGGCTTTGTATAAACCCAAATCGAGGGTATCTACAAAAAATTTCACGGCATCATCTTGATTATGTACCATTAGCGATGTGTGGGTTAATTTCCTAATCATGGGTTACTATCCTTCTCTGATAATCAGAACAGATAGTATTAATTTAGTACACAAGTTCTATTATGTCAACAAGAAAAATGCCGAATACAAGTTGTATTCGGCATTCACTATCAATTCAATCGGACAAAATTATTTGCGGCGGACGCGCACGCGCATTCCGTACAGGGCAAATGAGTAGGTCACTGCCGCCATCAGCAAACATGATAGAAAACCGCGTGTCATGATTTCTATGTCCCAACCTTCTAGCATCAGGTGGCGCATAGCTTCTAAAATGTAGGTGATGGGGTTATACGTCGCAGCGGTCTGAATCCAGCCACTCAGCAAGTCCAGCGGCACAAAAGTGGCGGTTAGGAAGGATAGCGGGAAGAACAAAAAGCTGCTGCCAGCAGTAGCACCGGGGCTGCCTGTCAACAAGGCAATGCCGACGGTAAAGCCAGAGAATGCCAACCCGGTTAAGAGCGCATAACCCAACAAGGTAAAAATACCACCCACGCCCGTTTCAGGGCGCAACCCCAAAATCACACCCAACACCACCACAATCAACGCTTGGAATGCCAGCAGCAGTGCGCCGGCTAACATTGGTCCCAAGACGAGGGCAGAACGGCTGACCGGGGTGAGCGATAATTTATCGAAATAGCCATTATCAATATCGCGGACGATACTTTGCCCGGCGAGACTCGCACCACTGAGGGCAGTGCTAATCACTGATAGCGGCAGAATAAAACCAAGATAGCTTTTGCCCGCTAACCCCGGCAAAAAGCCGGAAGCGTTGCCCAAGGTGTCCTGATAAATGAACAGAAAAAATACGCTGATAAACACACCCGGCAAAAATTCGGCGGGAGTGCGTAAGGTGATGCGGATTGCCCGCCATGCCATCATAGAGACTTGCCAGAGAAAGGGCATCCGGGCGGTGTGTCGCGTCCGCTTACCTGCAAGTTTGATTGCGCCTGTTGTTGTGGTTTGGATCGTTGCCATGATAAAATGCCTCGAAAATGAGTTAGAATTCAGGGTATGATAAAAAGAGCCAAGGTGAAAACTACGCTACTTCTTCGGCGGTGTCTTCCGTTTTGACATCGGCACTGAACCGCTGTCCTGTCACTTCTAAAAACACATCATCCAGCGTCGGTTGTGTTAAGGTCAACGAAACCAAGTCAATACCAGCACCTTGCAATTTAGCAACCGCCGTTGGTACAGCCGCCGCCGCGCCCGGCAGATACAAGCGTAAAGTATTGCGATCCACTTGCATTTTGTTCGCCAAACCGTTTAATTGGGCTTTTGCTGTTTCCACTGCCGCTGCATCCAAAAATGTCAGATTGATGGATTCGCCGCCCAAGCTGGCTTTAAGCGATGATGGGGTGCCTTCTGCCACGATTTTGCCAGCATCAATAATGGCAAGGCGGTCTGCCAATTCGTCCGCTTCTTCTAGGTATTGCGTCGTCAGGAAAATGGTCACGCCTTTATCGCGGTTCAAGCGGCGGACTTCTTCCCAAATATCGCGGCGGCTAGCAGGGTCAAGCCCAGTGGTCGGTTCATCTAAGAACAACACATACGGCTCATGCACCAATGCCAGCGCCAAATCTAAGCGCCGCCGCATCCCACCACTGTATTTACCGACGGCTCTGTCGGTGAATTTTTCCAACTTCACGAGATGCAGCAGTTCCATAGCGCGGTCTTGCGCTTGCCGCCGACTCATGCCGAACAACTGCCCTTGAATGGTCAGCATTTCAAGTGATTTCATCAATGGGTCTAAGCCAATTTCTTGTAAAGCGACCCCGGCAATTTGACGCACATCATCGGCTTGGGTGACGACATCGTAACCCCCAACTGTAGCTCTCCCGCCCGTCGGCAGTGCCAGCGTTGTTAAAATGCTGACAATGGTGCTTTTCCCGGCGCCATTAGGTCCTAAAAAGCCAAAAATTTCACCATCGCTCACTTTGAATGACACTTCATTCACAGCGGCAAAATCTCCATACCGCTTGATGAGCATCTCTGCTGTAATTTCACGGTTCGACATGCGTTACCCCTCTTGATGAACAAATAGTGCTAAATGAGTTATGACTGCAATGCTCAACGACAAAAAACTCACCAACAACATATTCCGTTGAATATGCCCTTGTAATAATTATTTTTGGATAAGGCGCTTTATTCAGTTTCGTAGAGGCGCGTAGACACCATCGGGAAGGCTTTGAATAATGTTTCTAAGCCCGACATAATCACTTCAAGTTCTGATTGACTCATCTTCTGAAAGGTATTGATAAAAAAGTTGACAGTCTGCTGCTGCAAGCCATTCATCACCTCTCGCCCAGTCTCGGTCAATTCTAATGTGACAATACGGCGGTCTTTTTTGGAACGTGTCCGCACAATCCAGCCCCTGTCTTCCATCACGGTGAGCGTATTCGACATCGAAGCATTGGTGATAGACAAGTGCTGCGCCAATTCGCCGACGGTATGTGCCTGTTCTTCTAACGTTAGCAGCACCAGAAAATGTACTGTAGACAAGGGATAATCCCCCACGCGCATCGTAGCATCCATCAAATGCCCAATAAACGGGAAAATTTTGAGTGCTGTACCGGCAACATCTTCGGGGGTGATTTCTGGCATTCGTTAGCCTTGCTAATCATTAGCTCTGCTGATTGATAACTGAGCTAAATTATACTCAGGTACATTGGTAAAACATGAGTTCGATTTAAGAGAGCCGTAAATAGCGGCATGGGATCTGATGAGAGTCTTAAACAAATTGGCAGGTCTGGCTGTTGAGTTTCTTTTAAACGCTCCTATAATAGAACGGATGTATTAACCTCAGCCAAAACAGCGCAATTGGGGTCAACACCATGCAGGATAAAATCGTCGTCCGCGGGGCGCGTGAACATAATCTCAAAAATATTGATGTGGAAATCCCCCGCAACCAAATGGTGGTTATTACGGGCTTGTCGGGGTCGGGTAAATCATCGCTGGCATTCGATACGATTTTTGCCGAAGGACAGCGCCGTTATGTCGAAAGCCTAAGTGCTTATGCCCGCCAATTTTTAGGACTTATGGAAAAACCCGATGTAGACCAGATTGAAGGTCTCAGCCCGGCAGTCTCCATAGACCAGAAAAGCGTCAGCAGCAACCCGCGCTCTACCGTCGGCACTGTCACTGAAATTTACGATTATCTGCGCTTGCTGTATGCCCGCATTGGCATTCCTCATTGCCCGGTGTGCGGCTTAGAAGTCGTTGCCCAAAGCGCCCAACAAATCGTGGATGAAGTGCTGCACATGCCCGATGGCACGCGCATTAATCTGCTCGCCCCCATCATCAAGAATAAAAAAGGCACCCACGAAAAAGTGCTGGAGGACATCAAAAAATCGGGGTTTGCCCGTGCGCGAGTGGATGGCACGATTCAAGATTTAGATGAAGAAATCAAACTGGATAGATATGTCATC
>JALHOR010000109.1 GCA_022842885.1 Anaerolineae bacterium | reverse complement strand
TAATGTTAACGACGAATCAAGTGATAATAATGTGGATGATGGAGAAAAAGAATGAAAGATTATCACATCAACATTTTCTACAGCGAAGAAGATGAAGCCTATATTGCTGATATTCCTGACCTGAAATACTGTTCCGCGCATGGGGAAACACCCGAAGAAGCCTTACGTGAGGTGTTGATTGCAAAAGAGGGTGTTCTAGCAGTGATGAAAGAAGCCGGTTTGCCAATTCCTGAGCCGCGTTATCGTCCGGCGATTTACGCGCTCACCTTTAGCTAGGGTTTTCGCACGAAAACGCGCTAGAATGAGATTGATTTGGGCGTAGAATGCCCTACGCCCCAAAGAAACAATTACATTTTGCCCAACGTCTTCAATACCTCATCCGATGGCGTATAATCGCGTAGATTATCTGGGAATGGGTCGGGCGGATTGTTGATTTCCCAATCGAGCGCCCGTTTGATGCCTTCATCAAAATCCACCAGCGGCTTGTAATCTAGCATGGTTTTGATACGCTCGGATGCCACCATTAAATCTTGCGGTTGCGCGACACCAAAACGCAGCGATTCCGGCAGTTGTTCCGTTGGCACTAACACAAATTCGCCATCCCACTGCATGGCTGTTTTGACTTTATGCGCCAAATCCAGCGTCGGCAGAATCGTATCCGCCGCATTAAAAATTTGCCGATTCGCCCGGTCATCAACTGTTGCCAACGCCATGGCGTGCGCCACATTTTCCACGTAACCATAGGTCGAATGCCACTTGGCGTAGACCTCATCCAGCACAATATGGCGGCGACCATCTTTCATCGGTTGCATAAAAGCTAACAAACGCCGCTGCCAATCACGGGGTCCAATCACCATCGGCAAACGCAATACCACCCCGACCATATCTGGATAATGCAGCGCCGCATTTTCGGCAGGAATTTTATCATAGCGATACATGCGGTGGTCTTCAGTCATTTCGGGCGTGCGATACATATACCATTTATTCCGCAGCGGGCTGGTTTCGTCCATCACGCCGGGAATCAAATCGCCGGGTTCAGTGCCGTTGACACGCCCGAAAGGCAAATACACATCCATGCTGCTGGTCATGACCAATTTACGCGCAATGCCTGTAAACACTTCGTGCGTCATTTTCACATGGTCATCATGCAGCACGATATTATGCAGCACAACTTCCGGCGCGAATGCCCGCAGTGCGTCAGCGTGGTCAAGCATTTCATTGTGGTCGCCCTGAATTTGCTGGATGCCCTCCGGCAAATCTGGCAGCGTTTGCCCCCGATTAAACACCGCCACCTCATGCCCCATGCGATGCAGCGCCAATGTCACTTCTAGCCCAATAAAGCGTGTGCCACCAATCACCAGAATTTTCATGTTGGAGTCTCTTTCATCATTTAAAAAATTTTTACAATGGTAACATCACCCCCAACGGCTTGTCAACAAATTACACACACGGTACAACTGAAACAGATATCACAAGCGATGGGTGAATGATCATGCGGGCATTGGCGGAAAAATGGTTGCAAGCGGTTCTGGGCGAAAAAGCGATGTTCCGTGATGGGCAGTGGGAAGCTATCGCTGCATTAGTGGAACAGCGGCAGCGAGTTCTCGTTGTCCAGCGCACGGGTTGGGGCAAAAGTTTGGTGTATTTTATGGCGACGCGCTTGCTACGGCAGTCAAATCAGGGGGTGACGATTTTGATTAGCCCGCTGTTGGCACTCATGCGAAATCAGATTGATTCGGCGGCGCAGTGGGGTGTGCGAGCAGCGACAATTAACAGCAGCAATTATAACGACCATGCCGATGTGTATACGGCGCTCTACCAAAATCAATTGGATTTGCTGCTGATTTCGCCGGAACGCTTGGCAAACGACGATTTTCAAGAGCATGTCTGGTCACGCTTAAAAGAGCGCGTCGGATTAGTCGTGATTGATGAGGCGCATTGCATCTCCGATTGGGGGCATGATTTTCGCCCGAATTATCGGCGCATCATGCATATTTTGAATGATTTGCCCGCCAAGACGCCCGTACTCGGCACGACTGCCACCGCCAATGACCGCGTAGTTGCCGATGTGAGCGCCATTTTAGGCGCCCAAATGAACATCCAGCGCGGCGCCCTCACCCGCGAAAGTTTGCGCTTGTATGTGTATCCTGAACCACAGGAACACGCCCAACGCTTAACGCTTTTATCGCATTTGCTCAAGAGTATTCCGGGCAGCGGCATCATTTATTGTACAACGACTCGTGATTGCCGCATTGTCGCCGAGTGGTTGCAGCAAGAAGGGTTTGACGCGCAGCCCTATTATGCGGATGTGGAAAATGAAGGCGGCTTATCGCGCATTGAATTGGAAGACCGCTTGCTGAAAAACAAGATGAAAGCTCTGGTCGCCAGCGTTGCGTTGGGCATGGGGTTCGATAAGCCGGATTTGCATTTTGTGATTCATTATCAGCAACCGGGCAATGTCATCGGCTATTATCAGCAGATTGGGCGTGCTGGTCGCGCTTTAGAGTCTGCCCATATTATCCTCATGCATGGTATTGGCGACGAAGACATCCAACGCTATTTTATTGAAACTGCCTTTCCAACACCGCAGCAAGTGGAAGAAACCATCGCAGCATTCCAAACAGCGGATAAGCTCACCCTAAAAGAATTTGAGCGCCAAGTGAATGCCCGCCAATCGGTATTGGAAAAAATCTTAGTCCATCTGGAAGTCGAACAGATTTTTATCCGCGAAGGACGCGATTATCGGCTGCGCGTGCCAGATGCCCGCCCGGATTATGACCGCTGGCAGCGCGTGACCCAACAGCGGTATCAGGAATTGGCGCAAATGCAGGCATATATTCGGCATGATGGCTGTTTGATGCGTTTTCTGGCAGAAGCACTGGATGACCCGCACATCAACCATGATTGTGGCAAATGCAAAAACTGCCGCCAACAGCATAGCAAATTTCAGCATAACCCGGACGATGTAGAACGCGCCCGCCACTTTTTGCGCGGCGGCAAACCCATCACGTTTGAGCCACGCAAACGTTGGGCAAGTGAGTTACCGGGCATCAAAAAAACCACCGATTTGCGTGTGAACGAAACAGGCATCGCACTCAGTTATTATTTTGAAAGCGGCTTGGGCGCACAAGTAGCGAAAGAGCGCGACCAAGCGCATTATTCTGATGCATTGGTCACGACTTCCGCCGAAAAATTGCGCGATTATTTGCCGACGATGGGCATTCAACCGCAATGGGTGACTGCTGTGCCATCGCTGCGCCGCCCTAAACTTGTGCCGGATTTTGCCCAACGATTGGCACAGGCGCTCAATTTGCCCTTTCATCCGGTTATCCTCCACCAAAAACAGCATCCAGCGCAGGCAACGCGACACAATAGTTATCTACAAGCAGAAAATGTCCTGAAAGCCTTTGCTATCCAAGGCAAATTGCCATCCGGCGCAGTGTTATTAATAGACGATATTGCCGATTCGCGCTGGACATTGACGGTGGTGGGGGATTTGTTGCAGCGGCACGGCTGCCCTACAGTTATTCCGTTTGTGCTGGCAATGAAAAGCGGTGGATAAAATTATCTCTTTTGATTCTGACCTTACCGGAGGCTGCACACTGGTAATGTGCCATCAAAAACCAGAGGTGTTATGTTCAAAATTGGCAATTTTGCCCGTTTAACGCAAAACGCTGCACCACCCCAAATGCCATCGTCATTGGCACGCCCGGCACATCATGTTCATCGTAGGGTATTGCAGTGAGCGTGTAATCGCCTGCCTCAAAATGGATAAACTGTTCTGCCAGCATAAACGGTGCGGTGGTATCTTCGCTATAAATTTCGCTATTGAGCGTTAAGACGACTTTTGCTGGTGACTCGCTGGTATCGGCACGGATATTCAGGTTGCGCGTGGGCAGCGTGCCTAAATTCAGCGTACTGCCAGATGTGAGCGTTTGGATGGAAGTATCCGTATCGGCGTTGATGAGGGCGAGGGAGGTGATTGATTGGTTACTGGGATTCACAAAAATATCGTATGTGCCTATACCTACACCTTCATTAGGAAACGACGCGAGGGTTGTTATTGCATTAGTTTGGATATTATATTGTTTTAATTCCAAAAAATCTATAAATGCAATATTGCCATTGGGCAACCAGCGCCAGCCCGCATATTCTACCAATTCTTGAGTTGCCTGCTGAACATTAGAACCGTCCGAGTTCATAGTGTAAATTTGAGGAATAATGTCTTGAGGATTACGATCACTAGTAAACGCTATCAATGAAGAAGGCGACCAAGCTCCAACACCATCATAACCTGAATAATTCGTTAAGCGTTGCAAATTGCTTCCATCTATGTTAATGCGATAAATTTCTGCATTCCCATCTCGATTAGAGATAAACGCAAGCTGAGTGCTATTTGGTGACCACACGGCAAATCGGTCTTGTGAAGCATGATTGGTCAATCGGGCTTGTGCTGAACCATTAGCATTCATGATATAAATCTCGAAATTCCCATCTCGATCGCTGGTAAAAGCGATGTGAGTGCCATCTGGTGACCATTTTGGTATGCCGGAAATCGCTGTATTATGTGTAAGTTGAGTCAAGTTTGTGCCATCGGAATTAATAACATAAATATTGCTATATACTCCATCGGAACTATAATCAAATGCAATCTTCGTCCCATCCGGCGACCATGTAGGAAAATCTCCACGCACGCCGTTTCCAAGTTTTATGGGAGGTGTAGTAGTATCTAATGGTTTAGTATATAAATAACCATCATGCCACCCAAAAACAATTTTGCCAGAGAGTTGAGCGATTTGAGCTTGAACGATATTAATTGTATTTATCATCAAAAAACATAGTGCAAATATTAGCCACAAGTAAACTTGTTTCATAATCAACCATCCAATAAATGCAAACACACACGATACACTTTCACTCTATTTATTATACCGCCACACCCCTCTTTAGAGCGCCGTAAAATCCGCCGCTTGCCCGCTGATTTGGGAAAACAAAACGGTTGCATGTGCTACATAGGCAAGCGATAAAATCATATCGTGCTTTGAAGTTCCGCTTGTTGCCAGCCGCGTTTGTCTGCATAATAAATCAAGATGAGGAGGGGATACAAACGATGGTCAAAAAACGCAAACTGTTTGAAAAACTGACGGCGGGATCTAAAAATATCCGCTTTGAAGATTTTGTAATTCTGTTAGAAGCCTTTGGATTTGAATTAAAACGAATTAATGGCAGCCATCGAATTTATAAACATCCAAACATGCCCCGTCCATTTCCAGTTCAACCGAGAGGCAATGGTCAAGCAAAACCTTATCAAGTGAATCAATTTTTACGTTTTATAGAAAAATACAATTTGCGAATGCATGAAGATGATAGTAAGGAGAACGGCGCATGAAAGACTACCACATCAATATTTTTTACAGCGCAGAAGATGAGGAATATATCGCGGATATTCCTGACCTTGACCCATGCTCTGCATCTGGGGAAACACCGGAAGAGGCACTGCGCGAAGTGCTGATTGCTAAAGCCTTGTGGTTGGAAGTGGCAAAAGAAGAAGGGCTAGTCATCCCTGAACCGCGCTATCGTCCGGCAATTTATCAGGTCTATGCCTAACATTATCGCATCAGCGTATTGGTCTTCCCCCAGTTTTGCCGACATTCAAAACAAGGGGAGACCGTGAGCAGGGAATTTTTAGGGGAGGGGCAGCACCACGTTAAACACACTGCCTTTGCCGGGTTCGCTTTCTACGGTAATATCGCCGCCGTGCAAATCCACAATTGCTTTGACGATAGACAAGCCTAACCCGGTGCCTTCTTCGCGGCGGTGCTGCACGGTATTAACACGATAGAATTTTTTGAACAGGTTGGGCAATGCATCTTCGGGAATGCCGTAGCCAGTATCCATAATGCGAATGATGATTTTGTTATCCTGATGCCCAAAGACCACCGCTACATTCCCACCTTCGGGCGTGTATTTGATAGCATTCGATACCAGATTCGACAAGGCTTGGGCGAAACGTGCCGGGTCTACCGGAACCACATAAGCAGCATCATGTTGCTGCATTTCCAGCGTGATACGTTTGTTTTCCGCCGCCAATTGGTGTTGACCAAAAACATCTTCTAATAGTTGATTCAACGATGTAGGACGAATCTCAAGCCGAATGCCGCCTTCCAGCCGATCTAAATCCAGCAGCGTCACCACCAGATGATACATTACATCGCTGCTGCGCCGGATGCGTTCCACAATTGCCAAGCTATCGGCAATATCCACAGCACCGGCTTGGATATTCTCCATCAGCATATCGGTGTAACCCATAATATTATGCAGCGGATTTTTTAAATCGTGCGAGACTGTCCGCAGCAGTTCATCTTTAAAGCTCATAAGCGTCTCAATTTTTTGGCGCTGCTGTGCCAACATCACCTGAGAATTGACCCGCGCCATCACTTCCTCCACTTGGAACGGCTTGGTCACATAATCCACGCCGCCTACGCGGAATGCTTCAACCTTATCTTCCAAATTATCGGCAGCACTTAAGAAAATGACCGGGATATGCTGCGTGCGGGCATCCGCTTTGATGCGACGACACACCTCATAGCCCTTAATCCCCGGCATGTTAATATCCAGCAGCACCAAATCGGGCAATTTGGCGGCAAGCGCCCGCAATGCCACTTCGCCGTTAATTGCCGGGCGCACTTCATATCCCCCATGATTCAGCATCGCCGTAATGACCGACAAATTGGCGGGCGTATCATCCACCACCAACACCACACCTTTTTTCTTCTCAGGTTGCATCAGTCTCTTATTCCTTTATCAATAAATCGTGCAGCAAGTCAAAACGGAATGTCTCTACCAACCCTTGCAAGCCGGTTGCAATTGCTGGATGAGTATCCTGAATATCGCTGATAATGTGCTGCATTTCGTCCACATCTATGCCCGCGACTGCCGCTTGTAACCGCCGTAAGAGTGCTTCGGGCAGGGTTTGCAGTGCCACCGCCGTCAAAGGTTCTTCGCTCTGCACCGTCACTTGGGTGGAATCATCTTCATAGATAAATTGAATGCCCAAATGCTGATGCATTTTCTCAAAAATAGTCGCTTCGCGCACGGGTTTCGGCACAAAATCATCACAGCCCGCCGCTAACACAATCGTGCGTTCATGCTCAAAGGCGCTGGCTGTCAGCGCGATGATGACAGTGGCTTGCCCGCGTATATCCGATTTGATTTGGCGGGTGGCTTCGTAGCCATCCATCACAGGCATTCGCATATCCATCCAAATCAGATGCGGCTGCCAGTCGCGCCATAGCTGTAATGCCTGTTGCCCATCGCTTGCCTCGCGCACTTCAAAACCCACTTGGGTCAACCAAATCACCAGCAATTGGCGATTTTCGATTTTGTCATCCACCACCAAGATTCGGCGCTGTTTTTCATCCACAGGAAGCGCCACAATGCGCCGTTCTTGCTGAACTGCTCCCACAACATTCGTCGCCGGGGCAGCAACATAAAACGAGAAAATCGTGCCTTTGCCCTGCACACTTTTTACTTGGATGTCACCACCCATCATCTGCACAAATTGGCGGCTAATTGCCAAGCCTAAGCCCGTGCCTTCGTTGGCTTGTGTCCCCGATGTGGTTTGGCTGAAGGGTTTGAACAATTGATTGATTTCATCAGTGCTGATACCTACGCCTGTATCTTCCACTTCAATATGCAACTGCTCATCCCGATAGCCAGCCCGCAGTGCCACACCGCCATCTTTGGTAAATTTAAGCGCGTTACTGAGCAAATTAATGATGACTTGGCGCAGTTTGCCTTCGTCGGTGCTGACATAATGCGGCACTTCTTCTTTCACCTCAAACAAAAATTGCAAGTCTTTGGTGCGGGCAGGCAGTTGGAACATCTCTTTGATATTCAGCAGCATCGTTTGCAAGTCAGTGGGTTTTACCTGAACTTCCATTTGCCCGGCTTCAATTTTGGACACTGCCAGCACATCGTTAATCAAGTCCAATAAATGCTGCCCACTACGCGAAATAATACCCACCGAATTGCGATGCTGCTCCCCCAACTGCGGGTCACGTTCCATCACCTGCGTAAAGCCCAAAATGGCATTTAACGGCGTGCGAAGTTCGTGGCTCATATTCGCCAGAAAACGACTTTTCGCCTGGTTGGCACGCTCTGCCTCTTCACGGGCGATTTCTAAGTTACGGGTGCGTTCCCGGATGCGGTCTTCCAGCGATTCAATTACATCTTCTAAGCGCGTCGCCATCTCATTAAAGCCGTGAGTTAGAACACCAATTTCATCGCCGCGAGTGGTACTGGTCGCTCTGGTGTGCAGCTTGCCTTCGGACACTGCGCGGACGGCTTGCGTCAGATGTTCAATCGGCGCAGAAATAGACTTAGCCACTAAATATGCCAACAGCGCCACCACCACGACCGTGACAGCACCGGAAATCAACGCGACTTGCTGCTGCTGAATGATGGCACTCAGCGCCTCCGAGGTGTCTTGTTTGACGACGATGCCCCAGCGTAACGATGGTAGATAACGCCATGCCGCCAGCGTTTCCACACCACGATAATCTAAGGCGATGCCGACACTTTGTTGTCCGTCAATCGCCCGATAAATCGGCAGCATTGTATCGCTGGATAACACACGGGCAAATGCCGCTGCTGGGTCATAGCGCAGCGGCGCAGTGATAATAATCTGGTCATTTTCGCGCCGTCCTACCACCGTTTCGCCTGTTTGCCCCAAGCCACGCCGTTCCGTAATCACCGTGTATAACACGCGGCTGTTTAATTTGAACATCACCACACCGATGATAATGTCGCCATCAAACACGGGCGCGGCGATATAGGCAGTGGCATCTTCTGCGCCGGCTTGCCGTGTAAAGTCGGAAATTTCAGTTTCTAAGAGCGTTGTGGTGCGGTCAAAAATAACAGCTAAGGCGCTATCAGGAGTCGCCCGGAAATCCACGCCAATTAAATCGGTAGCCTCCAGCGCAAACAACACCACACCATCTGCCGCAATCAGCAGCATATCGTCATAATTAGACAAGTCGGCATAGGTGTTCAAAAAAGGGCGCACCTGTGCTTGTAGCGCCACTGTTTCAGCGGCGTTGATGCCATTTTCTTGGGTGGTACGCGCTAATTCACGCAGGGCATTAATCAAATCCGGCGTTTGGACTAAGGTGGTGGCGTCTTGCTTGCGTTCTAGTGCATAGAGTTCGATTTGCCCGGCTTTGTCATCCACCAGTACGCGCAATTTTTCAAAGGCTTCTGCCTGTAAGGATTGCGCTGCCCGATAGTTGTTTAGCACCGTCACAACCAGCAATGGCACTAAGGCAATGACCAAAAACCAAACCAGCAACCGAAAAGCAATGGATTGAAAGCGTATCGTCATGATGTTTCATCTCCGGGATTCGCCCATGCATTGCCCCACCCGGTATATAAATCCGTCAAAAATTGTTCCCATTCTGCCTGTGTGCGGTAAATCGGGTAGGGGTCAGGGCGGATAGGATTACCGGAATCCCATACGACATCAAATTGTCCATCGGCGCGGATTTGCCCAATGCGAACGGTCTTCCAAGTATGGCGCGTGAGAGGGTCGCTATACACGATGCCAGAAGGCGCTCGAAAATTTTGATCCAGAATCGTCTCACGAATAATCTCCGTATCGGCGGTGCCGCTGCGCCCCACGGCTTGCGCCCACAAATACACGCTCAAATAGGCGGTTTCTAATGGGTCACTCGTCACGCGGTCGGCACCATAGCGTGCCTGAAACCGCGCTACAAAGCTCGCATTGGCTTCACCGGGGATGCTCTGGAAATAATTCCAAGAGGCATAATCGCCCACTAAATTTTGGATATTCAGCGTGGGCAGTTCACTTTCAGCGATGCTGAACGATACAGTGGGTATATCGGACGGGCTGATACCCGCTGCGCGTAGTGCCGCAAAAAAGGCGATGTTGCTATCGCCGTTAATCGTATTCAAGATGACATCCGGTTGGGCGGCAGCAATGTCTTCGATGATGCTCCCCATATCTTGTGAGCCTAACAAGATATATGCCTCGCCCACAACTTCACCGTTTAATGCCGTAACCTGTTCGCGGATAATGGCATTGGCAGTGCGCGGAAACACATAATCGGAGCCAATCAGAAAAAAACGCTTGCCCAAATTATCCAAACTCCATTTGACAGCCGGGATAATTTGTTGGTTAGGCGCTGCCCCTGTATAGAGAATATTGGGCGATTGTTCTAAGCCTTCATATTGAACGGGATAAATCAATAGATGATTCAAGCGTTCAACCACGGGGCGGACGGTTTTACGACATGCCGATGTCCAGCAGCCAAAAATAACACTCACTTTTTCCTGCGTGATGAGCCGTTCTGCTTCGCTGGCAAAATACGCCCAATCGGAGCGTCCATCTACGACAATCGGGTCTATACGCTGCCCGTTAATGCCGCCCGCCGCATTGATTTCTTCAATCGCTAACAGCGTGGCATCTACAACAGCGGATTCGCTGATTGCCATTGTGCCGGAAAACGAATGCAAAATACCTACTTTGATGGGTTCTTGCTGTCCGCTAATCACCGCGATGGCAAGCAAGCCCAAACTGAGTACGACAAGCCCAAGAATGCTTGCCCGGATTAGAAAACGTCTCGCCATAGGTAACTGACCCGTTATTGATAATTTAGAATTATGAACGCTTAATGAAATACCATCGGCGCATGTTACGAGCTAAAATCTAGAGTATTAGTTGTTATAGAGTGTAACTAAAAATGGGTTTTTAGGGCGTTAAAGTTAAGCAATCTTCATGGAGGACTCATCAATTTCTTTTTTTGCCGATGTGGTTTTTGGGGGTTCATTTAGCTATTATCATTTGGATTGTGGGATTATTCTGTAACACGGCGAAAAGCATCCATCACACGAATATCCAGATTTTCACGGTCTGTATGCAACATATAATATTCGCGCACGGGGTTATCAGAACATAATGCCTTAAAACATTCCCAAGCTGGTTTCCAAATGTTCTCAAATGATTGAATCACCTGCATCTGATGAATAAGGCGTTTGCCATGTTCAGTGGAGGCATCTAGTGCTTCTACAATAAGCCAGCGATGAGGGTATTGCTGGCGAATTTCTAACCATGTCATCTCATACGCTTTCTAATGTCTATTTTCATGGAATTTTATCATACATCACTCCACCAGCAAATGCCGCCAGCGGTCACATATTAACCATATTCTTTTCGTTTATTTGTGGGGTTTTTATGGGCAATGCATCCATATCAACGTCTTGGATGCTCTTGCCCAGAAACTATTTTGCGCTGGTGTAGTGCGAGTGATATATCACATCACTTCGCGTTCCCGATTGAACTGTGTCTCGTACAAATTGGCGTATAAACCACCCTGTGTCAGCAGCGTATGGTGCTTGCCTTCTTCCACAATTTCGCCGCGGTCAATCACAAAAATACGGTCTGCCGCCATGATGGTACTCAAACGATGGGCGATGACAATGCTGGTGCGCCCTTGCAGCACTTTTGCCAGCGCATCCTGAATCAACGCTTCTGATTGGCTATCCAAACTGCTTGTGGCTTCATCTAATACCAGAATACGCGGATTCTTGAGGATGACTCGCGCCAAGGCGATGCGCTGTTTCTCGCCACCACTCAAGCGATAGCCACGTTCCCCTACAACCGTATCATAGCCTTGCGGCAGTTCCATGATGAAATCGTGAATATTGGCAGCTTTACACGCCGCTTCAATTTCGGGTTGGGTGGCATTCAACCGCGCATAGAGCAGATTGGTCTTA
This sequence comes from Anaerolineae bacterium, assembly GCA_022842885.1. Classification (GTDB taxonomy): domain Bacteria; phylum Chloroflexota; class Anaerolineae; order Aggregatilineales; family Phototrophicaceae; genus JALHOR01. The sequence continues at coordinate 6,672 of JALHOR010000109.1, read as the reverse complement.
ATCGTATCGTGGAAAAGATACGTTTCCTGCGTGACCATACCGATGTTCTCCGCCAGGGTATCGAGTTTGACATCGCGCAAATCGTGACCATCGAGCGTGATGCTACCCTGCGTGGGGTCATATAAACGCGGAATTAGATAGGTGAGCGTGGTTTTGCCTGCACCACTGGGTCCCACCAATGCCACCAATTCACCGGGCTGAATCGTGAAAGATAGATTTTGTAAGGCATGGTCACGGGCTTGGCTACGGGCAACCGGTGCCGGCGTATGATTGCCATGTTTCTTATCTTGCCCGGAGAAAACAGGTCCCACATCATCCATTTCATAACGATTTACCGTACTGAGCAAATTTTTTCCGCTGGAATCGTATTGGAAGGTGACATCATGAAACGCAATTTCACCACGCACCGTCGCCAATTTGTGGGCATTGGGCTTTTCGGCAATTTCCAGCGGCAAATCAATAATTTCAAACACGCGCTCAAAACTGACAGCAGAATTGGCGAAATCTACCGGGGCATTGGTGAGCGCCTGCAAAGGACCATAAAGCTGAGTAAGGTACGAGGCAAACGCGACAATCGTGCCAATGGTAAATTCGCCGCTGAGGACAAGATGCCCACCAACCCAATACACCAGTGCCGTGCCAACCACACTGACCAACCCAATCAGCCGGAAGAATTGTGCGCCCAAGACGGCGCGTTTCACACCGGCATCGCGTACTTTGCCTGAACGGTCTTGAAAACGATTAATTTCATTGGTGGTACGCCCAAATAATTTGACCAACAATGCCCCGCTGATATTGAGTGTTTCGTTCATCATAGCGTTCATCTGGGCATCGTACACCATTTGCTCACGGCTAAGTAACCGCAAGCGTCCGCCCAAGCGCCGGGCAATCATGATGAAAAACGGCAGCACCATGAGTCCCAATACGGTTAAACGCCAGTCCATCGTCAGGATAATGCCCAAAATCAAAGCGACAGTGACGATATTGGTGATAATCGTGACAATGGTATTGCTGATGGCATTTTGCGCTCCAATGACATCACCATTCAGGCGGCTCATGAGTTCGCCCGTCTTGGTATTGGTGAAAAAACGCAGCGACATGCGTTGTAAATGGCTGTAAAGTGCGACGCGCAAATCGTAAATCACGCCTTCGCCCACGCTGGAATTGATGCGACGCTGCACCACGCCAATCGTGCCGTTGACTAACGGAATGGCAATCAGCCCAAATGCCAGCAAATTCAGCCGGGCGACATCGCCATTGGGCAGGGCATTATCAATCAAATCACGGAAAATCAATGGCGTCAGCAAACCGAGTCCGGTGGTGACAAGAATAATCAGCAGCATCACAGCGATACGCCAGCGATACGGGCGGGCATACGTCAGCACCCGCTGAATCAACGCTCGGCTGAGTCCGGCGTTTTTCTTTTTCTCGGCGTCTTCCTCACTCCAGATGTAATTCATCCAACCGCCGCCACCGCCATGAAACATCATAATGATTTACCCTGTGTGAAAATTCAACAGAACATAGATTAAATTGAGCATAACAGAAATGCGGCTGTGGGACTACTCTACCTGTGGGCAGGAAAAGAAATAGGTGTGACGACCAATAGCCGCTAACGGGCGTACTATCTCACTGAAAACATCGCCCCTAGCCCATCTCGAATATTTGCGACAGCGCGGGCAAATTGCGCTGATAGCAGTTGATGCTAATGAAAAACAGTATCGTCCACTGTGATTATCGAAATCACATCTCGCCACAGTCCCCTGTCTTGCGGCATAATGGTTTAGAACAACATTGCATTTTGGATTATAAAACCATCCATGGGGATTCAGGGGGGCAGTATGTCTGGGATATTTGCCAACAAAGTTGTGATGGTCACAGGCGCGGCGGGCAATTTGGGGCGTGCCGTGGTCGAAAAATTCGCCGCTGAAGATGCCAAACTTGTGCTGATTGATATGAAAACCGAATTTCTGGAAAAGATGCTGCAAGATATTGGCATGTCAACCGAAAATGCCTTGCTGCTCTCTGGGGATTTGGGCAAGCCGGAAGAATCGGATGCGATTGTGAAAGCCGCCGAAGATAAATTTGGCGCGATTGATGTCTTGGCGCATATCGCCGGGGGTTACGCCGCTGGCGATTCCGTGCATGAAGCCCCTCTGAGCGTCTTTGAAAAAATGATGTATCTCAACGCGCAGCTTACGTGGGTTATCTGTGGGCGCGTGGCAAAACACATGGTCGAAAAAGGCGTTGCCGGGTCAATGGTGGCGGTTTTGGCGCGGGCGGCACTGCGCGGCGGCAAGGGTGCAGCAGCATATACTGCTAGCAAAGCGGCTGCCCAACGCATTATCGAAAGCATGGCGCTAGAACTGCGCGACCACAATATCCGCGTGAATGGGGTGATGCCGAGCATTATTGATACACCCTTCAATCGGAAAGATATGCCCAATGCCGATTTCAGCAAGTGGGTCGCCCCGGCGCAGCTTGCGAATACGATTGCTTTTCTCGCGTCCGATGCTGCCAGCGCCATCAGCGGTGATAGTTTGGAAGTGTATAATAAGGTTTAGTCTATGGCGATGATTGACAGCGTACAGAGCTTTCTGGATTATTTTGAAAGCACCCGGCGGCGCACCATTTTTTTTATGCGGGCAGTGCCGCCCGATAAACTCGATTGGCAGCCCAAACCCGGCGAATTTACCTGCGGCGACATCATCCGGCATTTGGCAGCCACCGAGCAGATGTATGTTCAGGTCGTGATGGATGGGCAGTGGTTTTATCCGGGGCATGACAAACAAGCGGGCGATACATTAGATAGCCTGATTGAACGCTTGGAAAAAGTTCATGCAACGGCAGTGTCGCGCTTGCGCTCTTTGGATAACGATGAACTCTCGCATCCGCGTCCTAGCATCATCCCGCAAAGCACATCGGTCAAAGCGTGGCGCTGGCTGATGGCGATGGTCGAGCATGAGGTGCATCATCGCAGCCAACTTGCCAGTTATTTGATGTTGCTAGGTATTGAAGCGCCGCAAATCTTCGGTCTTAAAGTAGAAGAATTGAATGACTTGGCAAAATGAACATTCTTATGTTTTCCATGACGCCCCTATTCATGGAGAAATCTATGGGTGGGGCGCAAAAGCAACTGAAAAAAGTGGCGCTGCACTTAGCCGAGCAAGGGCATCAGATTACGATTCTCTGCACGCGCCGTCCCGATGTCCGCGAGCCGTTCCGTTGGCATGACAATTTAGAAGTCATTCCCATTTATCGCTTCAAGCAGCCTTTCCCCGAACCCTACGATGTACCACCCTATCATATCGCCGCCGCCATCCAAGACACGTCGGATTATTTGGCGGCTGCCGATGTGTTTTGCAGTTATGATGGCGGCTTGATTTTTCCGTATGTGTATCGGGATATTCCGGCAGTGATTTCGCTCCGCAGCGTGCGCTTTTCCGAGACGTTGCAATCCGGGTTTTTGTTTCAGGGGGATGCGCTCATCCTGCCATCACAGCATACAGCGAATGTGTGGTTGCATACTGCTGGGCGTTTTTTCCCGGAATTGAACAAGCGCATTCGAGTAATTCATAATGGGCTGGATTGGCATCTGTTTCGCTACACCGAACCCAAAACGCTGCCCGCTAAACTGCGCGTGAATCCCGCCGAACATGCCATCATGTTGTATCCACATCGCCCGGAAGAAGCCAAAGGCATTCGCCAAACGATTGCGCTGGCGGATATGCTGGTGCATCAATACAAAATCAAAAATTTGCGCGTGTTAGTCCCGCAATGGATTGACACCAGCGTTTCGGCAGATGTGAAAGCCTTTTACGATGCCTTGGCGTTAGATATTGACCGGCGTGGTTTACGCGAGCATTTTGTCTTTCACGAATGGGTCAATGATGATTTGATGCCCGAATTTTACAGCCTCGGTGATTTGACGCTGGCAATCGGCAGTTATGTTGAGACTTTTGGCAACACGCCGTATGAATCGCTGGCGTGCGGAACGCCGGTACTGGTGGCGCGGGTCGGGGCGTATCGGGGGATGCTGCCGGAAGAGTATATGATTGATTATGCCGATATTAAAACGGCGGCGGCGAAAGCGGCGGCTATCCTGCGCGAAAAACAGCGCGTCCCCGACAATATTATTCAATGGCTGCATGAGCATTTTGCCCTACCCGATATGGTGGAGGCATATGCCGATGTGATTTTGAACGCGACCAAACAACCGCTGCTGCAATATGAGCCACATCGTCTCGATGAAAAAACGCGCTTTAAACTGGCACCGTGGTGTTATATCGCCAAACATGGCATTTATCATGATTTTCGCGGGGATTATACGAGTGACCCCGATTTGGTAACGCCTGTACTGGATAACCCAGACGGCTTCACCTATACGATGGGCGATAAAGCTGAAATTGAACGCTTGCTGCGCGAAGGCTATCTTGTACCGACATGAGGCGTGATAACTTGGTTTTAAATGTAGTCACTCTGAATGTTATCATGTGTGATTTTTAATATGTATCTAGCTTTCAGCGGTCAGCTATCAGCTTTCTAGACTATTTCTCAGTGAAAGCTCAGTGTTCTCTGTGTCTCTGTGGTGAATAATTGCCGTATATTACAAACCTAAAACACGCTCTGATAATTAATGGGGTTGGTGGTAGTCGGGATGGTTTAAATGCGGTAACATAAAGGGAATGCTATACTATAAATTGTTTTTTTGTGCTTATCATGGATTGATAACTTTCTGGAGGTGCTGCCGTGAGTCGTTGGCCCAATAAATATGTGATTGGTCTCACGGGGAATATCGCAGTGGGGAAAAGTATTGTGCTGAAAATGCTCCAGCACCTGGGCGCATATACGATTGATGCGGACAGCCTGGCGCATCAGACGATGCTGCCCAATGCGCCGGCGTACAAACCGGTGGTGGACACCTTCGGCAAAATGATTGTGGGGGCAGATGGGCGTATAGACCGCGCTGCGCTAGGGCGCATTGTCTTTGCCAACCCAGAAGCCATGCAAAAACTGGAAGCCATCACCCATCCTATCATTCGGCAAGGGATGAATGCCCTCATCAGCCGGGCGCAGCAGCGTGTCATCGTCATCGAAGCCATCAAACTCGTTGAAGGGGGCTTGGCAGAGATGGTGGACGCAGTATGGGTGGTGGATGCCAAACCGCAGACGCAGTATAAACGGCTCGTCTTGCAGCGCAAAATGAGCGAAGCCGATGCCAAACAACGCATTTTGGCGCAAGGGCAGCAAGCCGAAAAATTAAAGCGTGCCAATGTCGTCATCAATAATGATGGTGATATGGAAGCGACTTGGAAACAAGTGCAAACGCAATGGCAAGAAATTCGCCGCCAATTGACCGGTGGACAACCTGCCGCCGCACCACCCGCACCAGCTAAACCTGCTGCGCCGCCCACCGCCAAGCCTGCCGCACCAGTGGCTGCCAAACCTGCGCCTGCCGCCCCATCCGTTGCCAAACCCGCACCGCCGCCTGCGCCTATCGTGGATGACTTGCCCGATATGGAAACGCGCACGGTAGATGTATCGGGCATTACGGTCAAACGCGGGATGCCGGGCAATGCTCAGGTGATTGCCGATTTCATCAAAGCTGCCTCTGGCAAAGAGGTGAACCGCATGGATGTGATGATGTCTTTCGGGCAGAAAAGTTTTCTCATCGCCCAAGATAGCAGCAGCAAACCCGTCGGCTTGATGGGCTGGACAGTCGAAAATTTGGTGACACGCATGGATGAATTTTATCTGGGGCGCGGCATTAACGCCGATGCTGTTGTTCATGCGATGGTGGTGGCGATTGAAGAAGCCTCTAAAGAATTGCAGAGCGAAGTGGCGTTTTTCTTCCTGTTGACGGATACACCAGAACAGACGATTAAGGCATACGCCGCTGATGGCTACGCGCCCATTACGCTGAAAGAAATTAAAGTCCCGGCATGGCGCGAAGCCGTAGAAGAAGCCATTTCAGCGGGACCCATGCAAGTCCTATGGAAACAACTGCGTAAAGACCGCGTGTTGCAACCGATATAACTCTCAAAGGGCGCGATAATCAGCGCCCTTTTTATTATGTTAATCCATTGCTGCTGACCGCCCGGCTTCGTTGCCTGTGCGGTCGCCGGTGATGCCCCAAATCAACTGCCGCAGCGGATTCGGTGTGGTTTTGCGAAAATCCACCCATGTCATCGCTGATAAAAATAACGGTAGGTCGGGCGTGTTTTTGCAATTGGGCAACACCACCGGAATCACCGGGCAACTGCGCCGATTAAACTCGCGCAGAAAACCCATCTGCTCCATATCTTGCCAAGGACCGATGCCGCTGGGACCCACAAACACCGCCGCCGCTTTCACCGATTGAATTTTTTGTTCCAGAATCGTCTGCCACGGGATGCCGGGGCGCAGTTCCCATTCGTCCAGCCATGGCAGCAATCCATGTTCTTTGAGCTTTTCGCCAATCTTGAGGACAACGGTTTTGTCTTTGTGGTTGTAACACAAGAACACATCATAATCCCCGGTTTCGCGCTTGCCACTTAGCGTTGCCGCCGCCACCTATTTATCGCGCTGGCGATTGGCAGTCTTATCCATCTGCAAAATCCATTCGTTTTGCAGCAATTTGGTATCGCCTTTGCCGGGCGCTGTAAAATATAAGCGCGTGCTGCATACTGGGCA
>JALHOR010000108.1:15040-18560 GCA_022842885.1 Anaerolineae bacterium | reverse complement strand
GCAAGCCAACACTGCTATAATCTCTTTCATGGGATTCTCAGTTCCTGGACTGTTAGAGACTATCCACTTTACTGAGAATGCCCCTTTCCGCTAGATGCGCTTTTGGCGAAGGTATTGTTTTAAAACAATATGCAAGTGCTAGGGTAGATTTTGTTGATTTAACAGTAATTGCAGTTGCTGAAAGATTAAATATTACAACAATCCTAACATTAGATATTCGTGATTTTAGTATTGTGCGACCTCAGCATTGCCCTTATTTTACATTACTACCGAATACATAAATTCTGTTTCTCGCCAAATTATAGAGCGTAAATTAACTTGCTCAATATAACACTCAGTAGCTAAAAGCCAATCGCCAAGAGCCACCATGCACATCGAACATCTATCCCTCACCAATTTTCGCAACTATGCCCGCCTAGAACTCAGTTTGGGCAAAGAGCCAATGGTGCTGCATGGGGCGAATGCTCAGGGCAAAACCAGTTTGTTAGAAGCGATTTATTATCTCGCTACCTCACGTTCTCCTTATACCACCAGTGATCGCCAACTGCTGCATTGGCGCACTGAGAATGACCCGCTGCCCTTTGCCCGTTTATCCGCCGAAATTTGCAACAAACACAGCCCGCTGCAACGCTTAGAAGTTACGTTGATGCTGGATAACTCGACCGGCACGCCGCGCTTTAAAAAAAATATCAAACTCAACAGCGTAGATAAGCGCGTGATGGATGTCGTCGGTTTACTGAATGTCGTCTTGTTTTTGCCGCAGGATTTATCGCTAATAGAAGGTTCGCCCTCTGATCGCCGCCGCTTCATGGATACGACCCTCACCCAAATTGAAAGCACCTATTTAGAAGCACTCGAAAATTACGAAAAAATCTTACCACAGCGCAACGCTCTCTTAAAACGTATCAGCGAAAAACGTGCCAGCAAAAGCGAACTCGCCTATTGGGATGAACAATTGGCACAATTTGGGGCGGTCATCATCGCGGGTAGGCAGCAATTTTTACGCGAGTTAGAATTACGGGCGCAGCGCACCCATTATGCCCTCACGGGCAGCCGGGAAACACTCACACTGCATTATCAACCATCGTTTATTCCCAATGCTAATAACAACGGGCAGCGGTCTTTCCCGTTGACCGGCTTAGATTTGCACCGCGAATTACCCCCAGAAGCCATTCAGCCGCAGTTACTCCAACAATATAATGATGAACTGCGCGAATCGATTGATAGAGGCATGACACTTTCGGGACCGCATCGGGATGAGTTACGAATGCATATCAATGGGCGCGATTGCGGTTTATATGGCAGCCGGGGGCAAGCCCGAACCACTGTCTTGGCGCTCAAATTTGCTGAACTAGATTGGATGCGTGACCGCACCGGGGATATGCCGCTGCTGCTGTTAGATGAGGTCGTAGCAGAATTAGATAGCCAACGCCGGGCTTTTTTACTAGGGCGCTTGGATGATGCTGCCCAAACACTGGTGACAACTACCGAATTGGATATTTTTAATGATGACTTTTTGCAGCGGGCAAAATTATTCCGCGTGCAAGAGGGGCAAATTGAGGCAATATTACCCTCATAAAAATCATTTATAAGGGTTGCTAAAACATTTTATCATAGCACAAAAGTCGTTTTGGTTGCGGTGATGGTTGTTGCAAAAACACAAATCCCCCTAAAAGTTGGGGGGATAAAAGCCCCTCAACTGGACTATGATTGCTTTGCCCGTGCGAATGGCAGGGGATTATTTTTGGATTCGTTGTAACGCAAGTCTTGGGGGAATTATGCCAGAATTTTATCGTCTGGACGCTGGTCAGACTTTGGTTGAATTACAAAGCAATAAAGACCAGGGACTCACATCTGCTGAAGCCAAAATTCGTGCTGAAAAATACGGCGCGAATGAACTGCCTGCTGGCGAAGGCACCAATCTTCTTCAACTCCTCTTAGGACAATTCAGTGATTTGATGGTGATTATCTTACTGGTCGCGGCAGTCATTTCCGGGCTGTTGGGCGAAGTAACTGATACGATTGTCATCATGATTATTGTTATCCTGAATGCGGCGCTGGGGGTGTATCAAGAATATCAGGCAGAACAGGCGCTGGCGGCATTAAGTGCCATGCAAGTTCCCAGAGTACGGGTACGCCGCGATGGCAAAGTGCAAGAAATTAGTGCAACCGAACTTGTTCCAGGTGATATTGTCTTGCTGGAAGAAGGCGATACGATTCCGGCAGATGGTCGCTTGATAGAGACTGTCAACTTACGTATCGAAGAAGCTGCCCTCACCGGAGAATCCGTCCCCGTAGATAAAAATATTCAGACTATCACCTCGGAAGGCAATATCGCCTTGGGTGATAGACACAATATGGCATTTATGGGAACTGCCGTGGTCTATGGGCGTGGCACATTGCTGGTAACCTATACGGCACTGAACACCGAAATTGGTAAAATTGCCGGGTTGTTAATGGGCGTAGAAGAAAGCATCACGCCACTCCAACGCCGCCTAAATCAACTAGGACGGACATTGGCTACTGGTGCGTTGGGAGTAGTCGCCATTGTGTTTCTTGTGGGTGTGTTTATACAGCAAATTCCGGCAACCAGCATGTTTTTGATTGCCGTGAGTTTAGCAGTCGCCGCCGTGCCAGAAGGCTTGCCCGCCTTGGTGACGATTGGTTTATCACTAGGCGCGAGTCGCATGGTGAAACGCCACGCGCTGATTCGCCGCTTGCCTGCTGTAGAAACACTCGGTTCTGTGACCATCATCTGTTCCGATAAAACCGGAACGCTGACCAAAAATGAGATGACCGCCACTTACCTTGCCATGCCACAGCATGACCATATTGAAATTGGTGGGATTGGTTATACGCTCAAAGGTGGCGCTTTCATTGGAGAAAACGGGCAAAATATTGACCCCACCCAAGATGATGTCGTAGGACGCTTTTTGAAAGCCATGACACTCTCGACCAATGCTCACTTAGAACCCCTGAACGGTGGAAGTGAATTTCATGTGGTGGGTGATACAACCGAAGGTGCCTTGCTGGTCGCGGCACAAAAAGTCGGTTGGACACGCGAAAAATTAGAGCAGGATATTCCCCGCATTGCTGAACTGCCCTTCAGCAGTGACCGCAAAGCCATGACGACGATACATAGCATTGTTGGCGACGAAGCCAAACGCTTGTTCAACACCACCGACTTTATCAGTATCACCAAAGGCGCACCGGATAAGCTCATTGATTGGGCAAGTTATGAACAAGTAAAAAATGAACGTCAACCCTTGACGGAAGACCGCCGCGCCCGCTGGCAAGAATATGTAGATAATATGGCGTCTAAAGGGCTGCGCGTGTTGGGCATTGCGTATCGCGTGCTGCCAGAAAAACCGGGTGATGAGTTAACCGAAGCTATTGAGCGCGATTTGGTCTTAATTGGCTTAGTGGGCATTGTAGACCCTGCCCGCCCAGAAGCACGCGAAGCCGTGCAAGTGGCGAAAAACGCCGGCATTCGCTCCATCATGATTACGGGCGACCATGC
>JALHOR010000108.1:0-15030 GCA_022842885.1 Anaerolineae bacterium | reverse complement strand
GACCATGCCTTGACTGCTGAAGCCATCGCACTGGATTTGGGCATTTTGCAACCGGGGCAGCGTGCCATCACCGGAACTGAATTAGACACAATGAGCGATGCCGACATCGCCAAGGCGCTGCAAAACACGTCTGCGTTTGCCCGCGTTTCGCCCTCACACAAACTCAAAATCGTGCAAATTCTGCAAAAACAAAATCAAATTGTTGCCATGACAGGCGATGGTGTCAACGATGCGCCCGCCCTCAAGCAAGCCGATATTGGCGTAGCCATGGGTATCACGGGAACAGAAGTCAGCAAAGGCGCGTCTGAGATGGTCTTAACAGACGACAACTTCGCTTCGATTGTTGCGGCGGTTGAGGAAGGACGCGCCATCTATGACAACATCAAGAAATTCATCAAATATCTGCTCAGTTCTAACATTGGTGAAATTCTGGTGATGTTTGTGGCGCTGCTTGTTGGGTTAAAAATCCCCTTGTTGGCAATTCAAATTTTGTGGATTAACTTGGTTACGGATGGCTTGCCTGCGATTGCACTTGGCTTTGAACCTGCCGAAAAAGGTGTCATGCAGCGCAAACCGCGCCCAGTCAATGAGAGTATCTTCGCCGAAGGCATGGGGCGGCACATCATCTGGGTCGGGATTTTGATTGCGATACTGACATTAGGTGGGTACATGTGGGGTTATAGCCAACACAATATGGATCCTTTCGGGGAGATATTGGGGTTGGAAAAACTCAGCCGTGATAAATTGATGGGCATTTTGTCGGTGTCTGCCAGCAATATTGAACTTCCGGCAAATTGGGATAGCTTTAGCGAAGAAAAACGTCACCATGTTATCTCTGGTGAATATGAAGAATTGACCTATGAAGAAGTGCTTGCCATTGTTGAAGACGATAGCCTTATCCCGCAAAATTGGGATACTCTCAATGATGAAGAACGTTTGCAAGCACTCGGACGCGAAGACGAAGCTGGTTTAGCTGTCTTTGAGGATGCCCAAGGGATTATCGGCGCAGCCGAGCGTGTCCCGCGCACGATTGCCTTTACGGTACTGGCATTTGCCCAGATGTTCCATGTGATGGCGATTCATACGGGGACTCGTGCTTCGTTCTTCCGGGTTTGGTTTAAAGGCAATATCCTGTTGTTCTGGGCAATTGTCTCCACGTTTGTGCTGCAATTATTCGTGGTCTATGTACCATTCTTGCAAGTGGCTTTCAAAACCGCGCCGCTGACGCTAACAGAAATGTTGATAGCCTGTGTTTTGGGGTCAGTCGTCTTGTTTGCTGTAGAACTGGAAAAAGTGCTGCTGCATCCCGCGGCGGAAAAAAGCCAACCGTCGCAACCAGTGAGCGCCAATTAAGTCAGAAAATGTAGTTCATCATCTAATGGGGTATGAGGGGGCAGGAGTTGCCCCCTTGCACTTCAAGGCGAAGTGTTTTTGTGCTGTAGGCTCATGCCATCCGCACGGGCTGATGAGTATGCGCTAATACGTAGTGTTCGCCTTTGCGCCATTCATGCCAGCGCAGCAGCAAAAAATATCCCTGCCGCAGTAGTTGAACCGGGGGCCAAATCATGCTGGCAAATAAACCAACCAATAAAATGCCAAAGATAACGCCGATATAACTATCATGAGATACGATGATATATTGGCGGCTAACCGCAATGAAAGCCACATACAAGCCAATCGGAACAGTGAGGATTGCCCCGATAACGTTCAATAGCGTGTAGTTCTGGATAAACATACTCACCCAAGCGGTCATCCCGACTAACGACGCCATCACCCACATGAATGCTGGACGATAATGGGCAGCAAAGGCGGGTAAATTGGCACGCAGATGATGCGGTAGTTGAATCGTGGTGTAGCACTTAATGGGACGAATGAACAAGCTCGTGATACGTTTTTTGGTAGCAGGTATCATTTTGTTTCCCTCATTAAGACACTATCTTGATATGGTCTGTGTAGGTTATCATGATGACATCCTTAGAATACCCGTGTTCTGGTGAGCCGTTCCCCCCAATTTCACGGGGTTTTACATCGGGCTTGACAAGGGGACTAGCGTCCTGCTATGATGTGCGGGCTAAGTACAGCAGTTGAGCAACCTCAAAGAAGGCAATGCCCTGCTGAATCGAGTGAATGTGGCGTTAGAACTGGTCTTTACCAGCATTCCCGCCATTCGGCTAAGACACATACGGGCGTTCCTCGGTTATTCGAGTACGCCCGTTTGCGTGCGTATATTACGGAATTTTTAGAACGGTTAAAATTAGCGGAGAACACAATGCCCACTATTAACCAGCTTGTCCGTAAAGGACGGCGGTCTAAAGCAAAGAAGACGAAAGCACCGGCATTGCAATATACGCTGAATGTGTATAAACAGCGGCGTACACGGCAGCCCGGTGGGGCACCACAAAAACGTGGCGTTTGCACCCGCGTCACTACCATGACGCCCAAAAAACCCAATTCCGCCCTGCGGAAAATCGCCCGTGTTCGGTTATCGAACCAGATTGAGGTCACAGCCTACATCGGCGGTGAAGGGCATCGTTTACAGGAACACAGCGTGGTGTTGGTGCGCGGTGGTCGTGTAAAAGACCTGCCGGGTGTGCGTTATCACATTGTGCGTGGCACATTGGATGCAGGCGGCGTGGAAGGGCGCAAACAAGGGCGCAGCAAATACGGGACGAAACGTGCCAAGAAGGGCGCACCGGCTCCGACGAAAGGGAAGAAATAAACCATGCGTAGAAAAACACCTGTCCGTCGTGAAGTATTGCCGGATGCACGCTATAGCAACAAGCACCTCACGATGTTTGTCAACCGTATGATGTACGGCGGCAAAAAAAGCACTGCCCTCGGTGTGGTCTACACCGCTATGGAATTGGTAGCGGAACGCAGCAAAAAAGACCCAATGGAAGTCTTTGAAGCCGCCTTACGCAACGTCCAACCTACCGTAGAAGTGAAGCCACGCCGTGTCGGTGGTTCGACTTATCAAGTGCCAGTGGATGTCAAAGCCTATCGCGGGCTTACCCTAGCGATGCGCTGGATTATCCAGAATGCCCGCAAACGTACCGGGCGCAATATGGCGAGCAAACTGGCAAATGAATTGATGGATGCTTCGACCGGTCAAGGCGCATCTATCAAACGCAAAGATGAAGTGCATAAAATGGCAGAGGCAAATCGCGCCTTCGCCCATTTCCGGTAAAATCGCAGCAATGCAGATGATAACGGGGTGTGTCCGTCGCCCTGTCAACGATGTTAACAATCCGTCAATCACGGACAGAACGTTGGATAAAAAAAGCGCATGAGCAAAAAATCAGCAAAATTTGACCTGAGTAAAGTTCGCAATATCGGTATCATTGCCCATATTGATGCAGGTAAAACTACCACAACCGAGCGTGTGTTATATTACACAGGCATGGTGCATCGTATTGGCGAAGTGCATGATGGCGCAGCCACCACCGACTATATGGAACAAGAACGGGAACGGGGCATCACCATCACCTCGGCAGCAGTTACATCGTCTTGGCGCGATCATCAGATTAACCTGATTGATACCCCCGGTCACGTTGACTTCACTGCCGAAGTGCAGCGCAGCTTGCGCGTGTTGGATGGCGGTGTTACGGTTTTTGATAGTGTGGCGGGTGTTGAACCTCAGTCGGAAACTGTTTGGCGGCAAGCCAATGAATATAATGTGCCGCGTATTTGCTTCGTGAATAAAATGGATCGCACGGGCGCAAATTTTGAACGCACCGTGGACATGATGATTGACCGCCTGAAGGCAAATCCGGTGTGCTTGCACATGCCTTATGGTAGCGGTGACGAATTCCGCGGCATTATTGACCTGCGGAATATGGAACTGATTACCTACGGCGATGATTTGGGAACAGCGATTGAACGCCATCCTATCCCAGAAAGCCACCGCGAAGAAGCTGAAACCCGTCGCTTGGAAATGATTGAAAAAATCGTTGAAAGCGATGAACTGCTGACCGAAAAATATCTCATGGAAGAAGAAATTACCCAAGATGATATTGTGGCGGCACTGCGGGCGGGGACAATTTCTGGCAAGCTGCATCCTGTTTTGTGTGGTTCGGCATTAAAGAACAAAGGCGTGCAGTTGTTATTGGATGCCGTTGTGGATTTGCTGCCTTCCCCACTGGATATTCCGCCCATTACCGGCATTCATCCTAAAACGGATGCCGAAGCGGTGCGGCATGCGGATGATAATGAACCGTTGGCGGCATTGGTCTTCAAAATCATCTCGGATAAATATGGGCGTTTGGCATTTACCCGCGTCTATTCTGGCGTGCTGCGGGCTGGCACCAGCCTGTATAACCCCGGCAAAAATACGACAGAACGTATCGGGCGTATTGTGCGGATGACGGCTGACCACCGCGATGATATTGAAGAAGTCCGTGCTGGCGACATTGCTGCCATCATCGGGCTAAAAGAAACCTTTACTGGCGATACCCTGTGCGCCCCCAATGACCCGATTATTCTGGAAAATATCAAATTCCCAGAACCGGTGATTGAAGTGGCGATTGAACCCAACAGCAAAGCCGACCAAGATAAAATGGGGCTTGGGCTGCGTAAATTGGCAGAAGAAGATCCCACCTTCAAGGTCGAAGTGGATTCCAACTTGGGGCAGACCAAAATCAAGGGCATGGGCGAACTCCATCTTGAAGTGTTGGTTGACCGCCTGATGCGTGAATTTGGGGTGCAAGCCACAGTGGGTCGTCCGCGCGTGGCATATCGTGAAACCATCACCCGGTCTTATTCTGCCGATACTGTCTTCAAACGTCAGTCCGGTGGTTCGGGGATGTATGCGCGGGTTGCTATCGAATTTTCGCCGATGACCGACGAAGAACGCGTCGAAGCCAAAGGTGACGAATTGTTCTTCACCAATGACATCCGCGGCGGTTCCATCACCAACGAGTTCGCCCGCGCTGCCGAAAAAGGTGCCCGCGAAGCGATGGAAGGTGGCGTCATCGCTGGTTATCCTGTCGTGAACATTCGCGCCCGGTTAGTGGATGGCGCAATGCACGATGTTGACTCCAACGAAATGGCGTTCAAAATCGCTGGCTCGATGTGCTTAAAAGACGGCATCAAAAACGGCGCTCCGGTCATCTTGGAACCGACGATGAAAGTGGAAGTCGTCGCACCGGATGATTATACCGGCTCGATTGTGGGGGATTTGGCATCACGGCGTGGCATTGTCGAAGGCATGGAACCGCGTGGTATTGGTACCACCGGGATTCGTGCGGCAGTGCCGTTATCAGAGATGTTCGGGTATGCCACCCAACTGCGTAACATGACACAGGGACGTGGCAACTTCACGATGGAATTTGATAAGTATAGTATCGCTCCCAAGAATATCGCTGATGAAGTTATCAGCGGTGGGCGATAAATATTAAAATTCGTATCATTCAACCATGCATGTAGATAGAAGGATATAGCACACATGGGTAAGGAAAAATTCGACCGCAGTAAACCGCACGTCAACATCGGTACCATTGGTCACGTTGACCATGGCAAAACCACTTTGACGGCAGCTATCACCAAAGTGCTGGGGCTGAAGGGCAAAGCCCAACGCATGAACTATGAAGATATTGATAATGCTCCCGAAGAACGGGCGCGTGGTATCACCATCAACATTCGGCATGTGGAATATGAAACCGATATTCGCCACTATGCTCATGTGGACTGCCCCGGTCACCGTGACTACATCAAAAACATGATCACGGGTGCTGCTCAAATGGACGGCGCGATTTTGGTTGTCAGCGCCCCCGACGGTCCGATGCCGCAGACCCGCGAACACGTCTTGTTGGCGCGTCAGGTGGAAGTGCCGGCGATGGTCGTGTTCCTGAACAAAATTGACCAGATGGACGATGAAGAACTCATCGAACTGGTGCAGATGGAATTGTCTGAATTGCTGGAAAGCTATCAGTTCGACCCGAACACCCCGATTGTTAAGGGGTCGGCGTTGAAAGCCAACGAAAGCACCAGCAGCGACATCAATGCGCCCGAATATGCGCCCATCTTGGAACTTATGGACACTGTTGACCGCTGGATCCCGGAACCCGTGCGCGAAACCGATAAACCCTTCCTGATGCCTGTTGAAGATGTCTTCAGCATTAAAGGTCGTGGTACGGTGGTGACGGGGCGCGTGGAACGCGGTATCTTGACCAAAGGTGAAAACATCGAAATTATCGGTCTGCAAGAAGCGGTGATTACCACCACCGTGACCGGTATCGAAATGTTCCACAAAGAACTTGACCAAGCACAGGCAGGCGATAACGCTGGTATCCTGCTGCGCGGTACACAAAAAGAAGAAGTGGAACGCGGCATGGTCTTGGCGAAACCCAAGAGCATCAAACCGCACAAGAAATTCCGCTGCGAAGTCTACGTCCTGCGTAAGGACGAAGGTGGGCGCCACAAGCCGTTCCAGAATGGCTATCGCCCGCAGTTCTACATCCGCACCATGGATGTGACCGGCACCATCCAACTGCCCGAAGGCGTGGAAATGGTGATGCCCGGTGACAATGTGACGCTGGAAGTCGAACTGATTACGCCAGTGGCATTGGAAAAAGGCTCGCGCTTCGCCATTCGTGAAGGCGGTCTGACAGTCGGTGCGGGTGCTATTGTCGAAATTACCGACTAATCGCCCGCAGTTTGTGCTAAACGTTTTTGGCTGCCGGGAGTGTTCCCGGCGGCTTTATCTCGCCCTGATGAAAAACCTGTAAGGGTAATATATGGCAGCGAAAAACAAAATGCGTATCCGGCTGAAGGCTTATGACCACCGGGTACTCGACCAGTCTGCCCAGCGGATTGTGGAAGCCGCCGAGCGTACCGGGACGAAAGTTGTGGGACCTGTGCCACTGCCGACTCGTATTGAACGGTTCACAGTGATGCGTTCCCCCTTTATTGATAAAGACTCGCAGGAACATTACGAGATTCGGACTCATAAACGCCTCATTGATGTTCTCGACCCGGATAGCAAAACTATTGATACGCTCATGCGCTTGAATCTTCCTGCTGGCGTGGATATCGAAATCAAGATTTAACACCCGAATACAGTTTCCACGTCGCGATTGTGGCTCAACGAGACGTTAAACGCCTGTAACCTCGCCCCCTGATGCACCAGCGTCAGCAGCACTTTACAGGAACCAGCCAGATGTATACAGGTGTATACAAGCCAGGTAGTTGGGGCTACCATACCGCCAACAGCTTGTCACCGACTGCCCTTCTGCTCACCTTCGCCTCATCACATGAGTCATCACGGGTAGATAAGGCTTTTAACAGGCTGATTTTTTGTGCGATTGCGACCCCTTTGGAGATGAACCATGAAGGGCATGATTGGTAAAAAAGTGGGCATGACCCAGATATTTGATGAGAAAGGCAATGTTATCCCGGTTACGGTGATTCAGGCGGGTCCGTGCTATGTCACGCAGATTCGCCAAGCTGACCGCGACGGATACACTGCTGTCCAACTTGGGTTTGAAGAAACCAAGCCAGCACGACTAACCAAAGGGCAACTGGGGCATCTTCAACGGAATAAATTGCCGGCACTGCGCGTGCTGCGGGAATTCCGTTTGAAGCGCGATGAATCCAGCGACCTGACCGAAGGCACAGAAATCAAAGTGGATGTCTTTGCCAAAGGCGAGCGCGTGGATGTCGTCGGCACGAGCAAAGGACGTGGTTTTGCCGGGACGATTAAACGACACGGTTTTCATCGTGGTCCCAAAACCCACGGTCAATCAGATCGTGAACGCGCCCCCGGCTCTATCGGCATGTGTGCTACCCCCGGCGAAACGCTCAAAGGCAAACGCATGGGCGGTCACATGGGAGACGAGCGCGTCACCATCCAGAACCTAGAAGTTGTCGTGGTGGATGCTGAAAAAAATATGCTGGCTGTGCGCGGCGCTATTCCGGGGCATCGCAACAGCATCGTCGTCATCAAACCCACCGTGAAGCGTTAGTCAACAGGAGGATGATGACATGGAAGTATCTGTAGTGAATACCAATGGTCAACAAGTCAAAACCATTGATGTGCCAGAAACCATTTTCGGGATTGAAGTCAACGTCGGGCTGATGCATCAGGCATATACGCGCCAGATGGCGAATGCTCGTCAAGGGACGCACAATACCAAGGGGCGCGGCGAAGTCAACCGTACTACCAAGAAAATGTATCGGCAAAAAGGCACTGGTAACGCCCGTCACGGCGCTCGCAGTGCGCCCATCTTCGTCGGTGGCGGTTCGGCACACGGTCCGCACCCGCGTGATTATACGCAGGATATGCCGCGCAAAATGCGCCAAAAAGCCATTCGCTGCGCCCTAAGCGCCCTCATGCGTGACCAGCAGTTGGTATTTGTGGATGAAATCGCGCTGGCAGCACCCAAAACCAAAGAGATGCACACCATTATCACCACCCTTGCGGGGAGCGAAAATGCGCTCGTGCTGTTCACTCGTGGTCAAGATAATGTGCAGCGCAGCATCAGCAATTTGCCCAAAGCCACTGGCTTGTTGGTCGAATATCTAAACATTCGTGACTTGCTGAAACATGAAAAAGTCATTGTGCCGTTGGCGGCGCTAGATGTGATTACCCGCATCTGGGGCAAGGCAACGCAACAGGAGGGCAGCCATGCCTGAACTGCATCCGTATGATGTGATTATCCGCCCGGTTATCACTGAAAAAGTGAATGCTATGGTGGCGGATTTTAACCAAGTCGTGTTTGAAGTGGCGCTGAATGCCAACAAACACCAAATTAAAGAAGCAGTCGAACTCGTGTTTGAACTGGAAGGCAAAGTCCTGAAGGTCAATACCATGATTATGCCTGCTAAACGTGGGCGGCGCGGACGACATGAAACTGTCCGTAAACGTCAGTGGAAAAAAGCAATTGTCACACTGGCAGAAGATGCCCAAATTGAATTGTTTAATGTGTAGCCAGGCGGAGAGATAACAATGCCTATTAAAGCCTACAACCCAACTTCGCCAGGGCGTCGTGGCATGACCGGCTACACCTTTGACGAAATTACGAAGTCTAAGCCGGAAAAATCGCTTACAGAACCCTTGCGGAAAAAAGGTGGGCGCAACAACTTGGGGCGCGTCACCGTGCGGCATCGTGGCGGTGGACATCGCCGGCGTTACCGTATTATTGATTTCAAACGCAATAAGTTTGATTGCAAAGCCACGGTCATCGCCATCGAATATGACCCGAATCGCACAGCGCGAATTGCGCTGCTGCAATACGAAGATGGCGAAAAACGCTATATCGTCGCCCCCATCGGTCTAAAAGTGGGCGATATGATTGGCAACGGGGCAATGGCAGAACTGCGCCCCGGTAATGCCCTGGCGCTGACCGAAATTCCCGTCGGGACGATGATTCATAACATCGAAATGCAACCGGGCAAAGGGGGTCAATTGGTACGTGCGGCTGGTACATCTGCCCAACTCCTTGCCAAAGAAGGCATTTATGCCATCGTGCGGCTGCCTAGCGGCGAAATGCGAATGGTGCATGAACGCTGCATGGCAACGATTGGTCAGGTCGGCAATACCGAACATGCCAACATCAACTTTGGCAAAGCCGGTCGCAAACGCTGGTTAGGTTGGCGTCCGACAGTGCGTGGTATCGCCATGGATCCCGATAGCCATCCACATGGTGGCGGTGAAGGACGCAGCGGTATCGGGATGGCAGGACCGAAAACCCCGTGGGGCAAACCCGCGCTTGGGGTTCGCACGCGCAATAACAAGCGCACCGATGCCTTTATCGTCCGTCGGCGCGGCAAGCAGCGTTAAGATAGGAAGGATGCCAAAATGTCGCGTTCCATGAAGAAGGGTCCTTTCATTGACCCCAACCTCCTCGGAAAAATTGACAAGCTGAACGAAACGAACAAAAAAGTCGTGGTGCGTACCTGGAGCCGGGCAAGCACTATCTTTCCGCAGATGGTTGGACACACCATCGCGGTACACAACGGACGCCAACATGTTCCCATCTACATCACGGAAAACATGGTCGGGCATAAGCTGGGCGAATTCGCCCCCACCCGCACCTACCGGGGACACCTGGCGGAAAAGAAGAAGAAGAAATAGAAGGGGCAGTCATGATGGAAATTCGTGCTATGACCAAATACCTGCCCATTTCCCCGCATAAATTGGCAATGGTGTGTGCCAAGGTACGCGGCATGGATGCAGAGCAGGCACTGGTGGTGTTGGAATATATGCCCCAAAAGGGCGCGGACTTTGTGTATAAGACCGTCGCTTCGGCAATTGCCAACGCCCGAAATAATTTTGATGTGAACAGCGACCTGAAAATCGCCTCCATCTGGGCGGGCGAAGGTCCCAAGTTCAAACGCTATAAAGCTGGCGCACGCGGGCGCTACAAACCCCGTGTTCGGCGGCAATCCCACCTCTGGGTGGTGCTGAGTGACGGAGAGGAAAACTAAGTTATGGGTCGTAAAGTACATCCCATCGGGATTCGCCTCAAAATCACCCGCCAGTGGGACGCCCGCTGGTACGCGGAAGGTGATGATTATGTCAAACTGCTGCACGAAGATTTGGAACTGCGCCGCTTTATCAAATCCAACGAAGACATTGCCAAAGCCGGCGTCTCGCGGATTGAAATTGAACGGCAACCGAACCTTGTCAGCATCAACATTCACACCGTCCGTCCGGGGCTGATTATTGGGCGCAAGGGCGAACAAGTCAAATTGATTCGCCAAGAATTGCAGAAGAAAACTGGTAAGACCGTCAAATTGGACGTGACCGAAATTGAAAAACCCGATATTGATTCGCAGTTGGTTGCGGAAAATATCGCCAGCCAATTAGAACGGCGGATTGGTCACAGCCGCGCTATGAAACGTGCCATGCAACAAGCGATTCGCCAAGGCGCGTTGGGCATCCGTATCGAATGCAGTGGACGGTTGGGCGGTTCGGATATGTCGCGCCGCGAAATGATGACCGAAGGGCGCGTGCCGCGTCATACCCTGCGTGCCAACATTGATTATGGCTTTGCCGAAGCACTGACCACCTATGGGCAAATCGGGGTGAAAGTGTGGATTTATAAAGGCGAAGTCCTGCGTGATGAGATGTATAAGACCGTTACGCAGCAGCAGGATACCTTTTCGAGTTAATCGAATCGGGTATCGGAGGAGTGCATAGACCATGTTAATGCCAAAACGAGTGAAGTATCGTAAGCAAATGCGCGGACGGATGCGCGGAAAAGCGTATCGTGGGTCTACAGTGGCATTTGGCGATTTTGGGCTGATGGCGCTGGAACCCGTCTGGATGACCAGCCGCCAGATTGAAGCAGCGCGGCGTGCTGTGGTGCGTAATATCCGGCGGCGTGGCAAGGTGTGGATTCGGATTTTCCCGGATAAACCCTATACCAAAAAAGCGGCGGAAACACGCATGGGTAAAGGCAAAGGTGCTGTCGAATATTATGTGGCAGTCATCAAACCGGGGCGCATCTTGTTCGAGATGGCAGGTGTCCCGGAAGAACTCGCCCGTGAATCGCTATCGCTGGCAGCCGCCAAACTGCCCTGCAAGACCAAGTTCGTGCGCCGCATTGACCCCATTTCTGGGGTGGAGGTAACGTAAGGATGAAAGCGCGTGAATTGCGGGCAATGACCGATGAACAACTGCGCGATGCGTATGAAGATCTGAAACAAGAACTTTATACGCTGCGGATTAACAAAGCAACGGGCGAACTGAAAGACACTTCGATGGTGAAGAAAACACGCCATACGCTGGCTCGCCTGCTGACCATCCTGCGCGAGCGTGAATTGGCTGCCCAAGCCGCAGCAAAGGATAGCAAGTAAGATGGCAAACAACCGCCGACGCCTCGTAGGGCGCGTCATCAGTAACAAAATGCAGAAGACGGTAACAGTCGCAATTGAACGCCGCACCCTGCACCCGATTTATAAGAAAGTCGTGAAGTCCACTAAAAAAGTGATGGCACACGACGAAACCGACCAAGTTCCGGTAGGTGCTATTGTTCGCATCGTGGAAAGCCGCCCCCTCAGCCGTCATAAACGCTGGGTGGTGGAAGAAGTGGTGCAACTGCCGGAAGGCGAAACGATGGGGAGCGACAAGAAATGATTCAAACTGAGTCGCGTCTAAAAGTTGCCGATAACAGCGGCGCACAAGAAATTTTGGTCATCCGCGTCCTCAAGGGTAGCAAACGCCGTTATGGGCATATTGGGGATATTGTCGTCGGGGCAGTCAAATCGGCGGCTGCCGGCGCAAATATCAAAAAAGGCGATGTCGTGCGGGCAGTGGTGGTGCGCGTGACCAAAGAATACCGCCGCAGCGATGGCTCGTACATCAAGTTTGATGATAACGCCGCTGTGATTTTGGCGGACGATTTGCAAAACCCGCGTGGGACGCGCGTCTTTGGTCCAGTAGCGCGTGAACTGCGCGATAAGGGCTTCATGAAAATTGTGTCCCTTGCGCCGGAGACCCTGTAGGAGAATGAACCATGCAGCGGATTAAAAAAGGCGATACAGTCGAAATTATTGCCGGGAAAGACAAGGGCGAGCGCGGCGAAGTGATCAAAGTGCTGGTAAAAGAAGACCGGGTGATTGTGGATGGCAAGAATGTGGTCAAACGCCACATGAAAGCCCGTCCGGGTCCCACAGGTCAGACGATTCCGGCGCAGATTCTGAGCAAAGATGCCCCCCTGACTCTTTCTAATGTAATGTTGGTTTGCCCAACGTGCGATAAACGAGTACGAGTGGGCTACCGCGTGCGCGAAGATGAGCGCAAAGTGCGTGTCTGCAAAAAATGCCAAGCAGACATTGAATAGACGGGAGTGATGAATTATGGCAGAACAAACCAAAGCTCTCCCGCGCCTTCAGCAGCGGTATCGGAGCGAAATTGTGCCGGCACTCATGCAAGAATTTAAGTATGAGAATATCATGCAAGTGCCAAGTGTGAAAAAAATAGTGGTCAATATTGGTGCGGGCGAAGCCAACGACAATCCAAAAATTTTGGATTTTTGTGTGGAAACGTTGCGAACCATTACTGGACAGCAGCCGGTCATTACCCGCGCTCATAAGAGCATCGCCGGGTTTAAACTGCGCGAAGGGCGAGCAATCGGCGTCAAAGTGACATTGCGCGGCGATAAAATGTGGTCCATGTTAGATCGCCTTGTCAATATCGCGCTTCCCCGTATCCGTGACTTCCGTGGGATTCCGGGCAAACTGGACGGACGCGGCAATTACACGGTGGGGCTGCGGGAACAACTCATTTTCCCGGAAATCCCTTTCGATGCAATTGATAAAGTGCGTGGCATGGAAATCACCATCGTGACGAATGCCAAAAATGACGAAGAGGGACGCCGCTTGCTGAAATTGTTAGGGATGCCCTTCCAGGAGAATTAAGATGGCGAAAAAATGTATGCAGTACCGCGAAGAACGCCGGAAGTACGAGGTGCGCGTCCGTAACCGTTGCAAACGCTGCGGGCGTCCACGCGCTTATATGCGCCGCTTTGGGTTGTGCCGTATTTGCTTCCGTGAACTCGCGCTCAAGGGACAACTTCCCGGCGTTGTCAAATCTAGCTGGTAGGAGAAACTACGGATGTCGAATACGTCGAATGACCCGATAGCGGATATGCTCACACGCATTCGTAATGCCCTTATGGCACGTAAGAATACGGTGGACATTCCCAGATCAAGAATCAAAATCGAGCTTGCCCGCATTCTTCAAGAAGAGGGCTATATCGAAAATTTTGCAGTGGGCGAAGAAACACCTGTCCCGCTGATTCACATCACCCTGAAATATCATGGGGCGCGGCGGGAACGTCGCCCGGTCATTACGCGCATTCAGCGTGTGAGTTCACCGGGTCGCCGCGTGTATCGTAAACGGGCAGAACTTCCCATCGTCCTCAGCGGCGCTGGCATCGCCATTGTCACAACCCCGCGTGGGGTGATGACGGCGCAGCAAGCACGTAAAGAGGGCATCGGCGGCGAAGTCCTGTGTTATGTCTGGTAAGAGAGGGTAATGCCATGTCACGTATTGGGAAAAAACCCATCGCAGTGCCAGCCAAAGTCGAAATAAACGTAGATAAGACCGATGTTATGGTCAAAGGTCCCAAAGGACAGTTAAGCGCCACTTTCCATCCTGATATGGTTTTGAAGATAGAAGATGGCAAACTGTTGGTGGAACGTCCGACGGATGAACGGCATCACCGCGCCCTACACGGGCTGACGCGGGCGCTGCTGGCAAATATGGTCGCAGGCGTTTCCGATGGGTTCCGGCGGACGTTGCAAATCGAAGGTGTTGGGTATCGTGCCGAAGTCCAAGGCAAAAACTTGGTCATGAAGCTCGGTTATTCGCACGATGTGGTGATGGAACCGCCCGATGGGATTACGTTTACTGTGCCGCAGGAATCGCGTGGAACGGTGATTCATATTGATGGCATTGATAAACAAACCGTGGGTCAGGTCGCTGCCAATATACGCTCCAAGCGTCCCCCAGAACCCTACTTGGGCAAAGGGATTCGTTATAGTGATGAAGTTATCCGGCGCAAGGCGGGTAAAGCAGGCAAGAAATAAGAGGCAGGAACGATGGCGGATAAAACTGGAAAAGCAAAATCGGATTCGCGCCAGATGCGGCAACGCCGGGTGCGAGCGAAAATTCATGGGACTGCGGCACGCCCTCGTATGAACGTGTATCGCAGCCTGATTAATATTTTTGTTCAGGTCATTGATGACGACAACGGGCATACGCTCGTCTCTGCTTCAACGATTGATAACGAAATTGCGCCGCAAGTGCAAGGCAAAACCAAGATGGAAGCCGCGCAAATCGTGGGCAAAATCGTTGCAGAACGCGCAAAAAATGCCGGAATCGAAGCAGTCATCTTTGACCGGGGTGGATTTAAGTATCATGGACGCATCGCGGCGCTGGCAGATGGAGCCCGCGAAGCTGGATTGAAATTCTAGCCGGAGACAACAATGGCAGATAAAGAACGCGGAACAGGTCAAGGTGGTGGCGGCGGTAGCCGTGGTGGTCGCGGTGGTGGCGCACGCGGTGGTGGTGGCGAGCGCGGC
>JALHOR010000107.1 GCA_022842885.1 Anaerolineae bacterium | reverse complement strand
CCCACAGAAACGGATGCCCGCATGTTGATGTCTGCCGATTTAAAATTGCATGAACTTGATAGTGAACGCAATATTGCGTTGATTTCCGGTGGTGCGGGTTTGGTTATCTTGGCGGTCGGTTGGCTGGCTTATGATATGAGCCGCACCCAACGACAAAAACTTAATGTGCCGCGTCAATCAACTGCTGGATAAAACGTGAATGCAGCACGGCATCCTGCACACCGGTTGCAGGCAGGGTGCCGTTCACAACACAATCATGAAATGCCAACAGTTCCTTCAAAAAGGCTTCTTCATGCGAAACCGTGATATGTTTTTCCCACGATAATTCTTTTTCGCCACCTTGAATGATGACGGGACTCGGAAAATTACGGAAATACGGCGACGGGAATTGCAAGCGCACGCGGTCAAAATTGCCGTAAAAAGCATATTCTTCGCTGTAATCTTTTAAATGCGAAAGAAAATGCCAATCCAACGTGCAATGCAGTTGATTGGGATATTCAATCACAGCATGGATAGACAAGCCTTCGCGCCAAATATCGGTGCTGATAACTCGTGTGGGTTCGCCCAAAAAGCCATAAAGCATATACACTTGGTGAATCAAGCTGACAGTCAACATCCCATACCCCAACCGCAGCCGTTTATCCTCTTTGCGTGTGCCTAATGCTTCGTCTACGGCTGCTTTTAAGTCCCCTTCCGCCAGCCCATTCAGTTGGCTACTGACCTGATGTTCCCATGTACCGGGGTCAATGTGTCCTTCACTGATGATGCCATTCCCACGCCGAATCCGATGTGGTGAAAAACCGAGTTCATTGGCAGGATGCAACACCGTAATCCGTGCAAAGCCAATATCTTTCATTTGCTGCACTGCTTCACGGGCATAAAAATAACCGGGGTCATAGCGTTTGTGATACGCCATCTGGAAAACACGGTCACTGTGGGCAGCGCGGGCAGCAATTTCTTCTGTTTCGCGCACATTCCACGCCAACGGTTTTTCCGCGAAGATATGTTTATTGGCATCCAACGCCGCCAATACACTATCGCGGTGTGACCCACTGTGGCAAATCACCACAGCATCAATATCCGGTTGGGCAATTAATTCGCGCCAATCTGTATAGCGCCGCTGCACATGAAAACGGTCAGCAACCGCATCTAACACCGGCGCATAATTATCCGATACCGCGACCAAATCAAATTTTTCGGCATATTCCACCAAATACGGAATATGCATCATCTGGGCAATCGCCCCGCACCCAATCAAACCAACACGCAATGGAGAAGTCATTCGTATTATTCTTTCTGTATAGGCTATTAACTATTTCAAAAAGCGATTCTTTCTGTAGGGTCGAGGCATGCCTCGACCCTACAACAATTTCTCACGCCATGTTATTGCTTTTCCACAAAATCCAGCGATGGTGTGGGGCTGATGTTTGACCACCCACCATCCACAACTAACGATTGCCCCGTGATGTACCCTGATGTGGGCGATAAGAAAAAGAGCGCCGCATTGGCAATATCATCCGCTTCTGCCGGGCGCTGCAACGGGATAACACTGCTCCATGCCGGGAAAAAATTAGGGTCATCAGCGACATTGCGCGGCGTGTTGGTAGCACCGGGGGCAATGGTATTAATCGTGATGTTGTACGGCGATAGTTCAATCACTAAATTTTTTGCCAGCATCTCTAACGCCGCTTTGGTCATGCCATAGGCGGATAAATATTTTACCGCTTGATGCCCTGTCACCGATGACATGAGCAAAATGCGTCCTCCGCTGCCCTGTTCACGCATTTGATGAGCAGCCGCTTGTGCTAGAAAAAATGAGCCGCGCAGATTCACGCTCAAAACGCGCTCAAAATTTTCCGGCGTATACTCCATAAAACTGCCCCAAATAGTGATGCCTGCATTGGCAATTGCCATATCCAATCGCCCAAAGTGCTGCACCGTCTTTGCCACCAAACCACGAATGGTCGTAATATCGGCGACATCGCCACCGACACCAATACACGTTCCGCCTTCAGATTGGATTTGGGTGGCGGCTTGGTGTGCCAGTGATTCGTCCATATCATTTAGCAACACCGATGCGCCGCGTAATGCCAATTGACGTGCAATCTCATAGCCAATGCCAACACCAGCACCGGTGATGACTGCTGCTTGATTCATGAAAATTTTTTCAACCATTGTAATGTCCTGTGAAATGTTGCCGAAAAAGCATTCAATGGGTACGATTTTGACAGTAAACAACCCTGTTTGACAACTTTCTCTTGGGGAGTGGCACCGTGACACGGCGTATCGAATTGGCAGAACTCGATTTACCAGAGTTTGGATTGCCCACTGTTGAACCAACCTTATCACCCGAAATTTATCAGCGCCGCCTGAACATGGCAAAAAATCGCATTCTGTGGCGCGTGGATGATATGCCACAAGAGGGATTAAATGCGCTGATTGTATATGGCGATAGAGAACATGCGGCAAATCTTGCCTATTTGACGGGTTATGACCCGCGTTTTGAGGAAGCACTGCTCATTCTCGTTGTTGACCTCATGCATGGCTCAACCACTGCGCCCAATGTGCGCCGCAATGATTATGAACCGATTTTGGTGGTTGGGAATGAAGGTTGGGGCTACGCCAATTTGAGTCCCGTGCCACATAAGCGCATCTTGTATCAGCATTTTAGCTTATCCGGGCAACCGCGTGATAATGGCGTCACACTCGAACAAATTCTGCGTGATGCCGGAATTAGCAAAAATAGTCAGGTTGGCGTCGTCGGTTGGAAAATGGATGATGAATTATTGCGCTCCCATAGCCCGGTATCGGAGATTCCATCGTATATCATGGATGCCTTGCGCGAGATTGTTGGCGATAAAAAATATGTTTTTAATGCCACCTACGCATTGATGGATGCTTATGATGGCTTGCGTGCCAACAACGAACTTGACCAATTGGCACTATTTGAACATGCCGCCACCCACACCTCACAAGCACTACGGAATGTTTTATTCGGTATAAAACCCGGCATGAGCGAATATGATGCCGTGCGCCTGATGCAGCTTAATGGAATGCCTTGGTCAGCGCACTTGATGCTGTCTAGCGGCGATAGGGCGCGAGTCGGTTTGCCAAGTCCATCATCCAAAGTGATGCAGCGCGGCGAACCTGTGACAATGGCGTATGGCGTGTGGGGTGCCTTAAATGCCCGTGCTGGCTTTTTGGTGGAAAATGCCGCTGAACTCCCAACTGAAATTCAAGATTATGTCGAAAAATTAGTCGTGCCGTATTTCCGGGCGATTGTGGCTTGGTATGAACATATCGGTATTGGGGTCAAAGGGAGTGACCTCTATGACATTATTCATCGTGAAATTGGCGATGCCTTTTTTGGTGTATCGCTTAATCCGGGGCATCTGATTCATTTAGATGAGTGGGTTAATTCACCGATTCATAAAAACTCAGAGATTCGCTTAAAATCCGGGATGGCGCTGCAAGTAGATGTTATTCCTGCCACAGGCACGCCCTATTTTACGACGAACATAGAAGATGGTATCGCGCTCGCAGATGAAACGTTGCGTGCTGAATTCGCGCAGCAATATCCAGAAGCATGGGAACGTATTCAAAAACGCCGCGATTATATGCAATCTGTTTTGGGGATCCAATTAAAACCGGAAGTGCTGCCCTTCTCCAATATTCCGGCATATTTGCCGCCGTTTTGGTTAGCGCCACAGCGGGCAATGCGCGTTATAGGGTAAATCATTTCCTAAAATATGTTTTTGTATTGACTATAGGAAAATTTATGGCTGAAAAATTCAGCATTATGTATACCCCGCAAGGACGCCGTTTGCACATTAGCGGGACATTGCCAGCTAATTTTATCGGTGAAAAAACCGATGATGGCACAATTTGCGCTTTAAATGAACACAATGCTGCTGCAATCCGGCGCGAATTGCCTTGGTGTGCGCCAGAACGAGTAAGGCTACGCAAATCCATTGGCTGCGGCGATAGATTGGGGATTGCCACAGCCGGGCATCTGCGGGCAGTGCGCGAGGGCAATATGTTCCCGGTATTGGCACAACAATCCATGCGTGAGATGCAGCGGGCGCGGCGCAGTCCAAAAAAAGTGTTGGATGACGCAACGTGGGGCATTCTGGAAGCCAATTATCAAATGGGTTTCGGCTGCGACGCTGACCACCTAAAAACCATCGAAGATATTGATGCTTGCGCTGATGCCGGTTTTATCGGCTATACGCTTGACCCCGGACAATATGTGGATGATGCAGCGAATACCGCCGGGTTTGATACCTTGCGCGAAAAAGTGAACGCACTCAATTGGGCAACTTTACGCAGCAATCCGCAGGCACACAACGATTATTTTGTAGCTCAACACAATTTTGCTGAAATTGATTATCTGCGGTCAGCCGCCAAATATGGCGCGGCATTGGCACATGTCGCCGTTTTAAACGCGCATCTCGCCCAAAAACTCGGCAAAAATAGCTACGATTTGGAAGTTTCAGTAGACGAAACTGCTACTGTGACCACCCCGGCAGAACATCGGTTTATCGCACTAGAACTCAAACGTCTAGACATTAATTTTATTGGGCTTGCGCCGCGCTTCGTGGGCGATTTTGAAAAAGGCGTGGATTATATCGGTGATTTAGCTGCATTTGAAGCCGATTATATCCAGCATGTCGCTATCGCCAACGAATTTGATTACAAACTAAGCATCCACAGCGGCAGCGATAAATTCAGCATTTACCCCATCATCGCCAAACATAGCGGCAGCAAAGTACATGTCAAAACTGCGGGTACATCTTGGGTAGAAGCATTGCGCGTCATCGCTGAAAAAGATGGTGCGCTGTTCCGGCAAATTCTGGTGTTAGCATGTGCGGGCTATGACCAGAATCGCGCTAGTTACCATGTCAGCGGCAATGTAGACAATATTCCCCATGTTGCCGATGCTAATTTGCCATCATTGCTTGACCATTTTGATACGCGCGAAGTGCTGCATGTGTCCTTTGGGCAAGTTTTGGCACAATTTTACGATGCCATCTATGCTGTCCTGAATACCCATATTGAGTCGTATCATACTGTACTACATCGGCATTTTAAGCGCCATATTCAGCCGTTTAAGGCATAAATTGCGGTCAGGAGATATTGTATGGCTGTAGATTTTGGATTTGTTCTGGTTGAAAGTCATGCCCCCACGCCAGTGTTATCGCAGTGGATGGATGATTTGGATGTACTGCTGCCAAAATTAACGGGGCATTTTAAAAGCCTATGGATGACAGACCATTTTTTCTGGTCAGATTTGTATGCTTATGAAGCGTGGACAGTCTTATCATTTTTGGCGGCACGCTGGCAGCAGTTTGATTTGGGACCTATGGTGATTGGGCAGAATTATCGCAATCCGGCACTGCTGGCAAAGATGGCGGCAACGCTGCAAGTTTTTTCCAAAGGGCGTTTCATCATGGGTATTGGCGCGGGTTGGAAAGAAGATGAATATCACGCTTATAACTATGAATATCCAACAGCGGGTGTTCGCATCGAACAACTGACCGATGCTTTAGAAATTATCAAGCGGTTATGGACACAACCCGGCAAAGTCAGTTATCAGGGCAGCCATTACGCTATCCACGATGCCTATCTTGAACCCAAACCCAACCCGCTACCGCCGATTGTGATTGGTGGTGGTGGCAACAAAACCATGCGACTCGCCGCCCAATATGCCGATTGGTGGAATCTACCGGATGCCCCGTTGGCAAAATATACAGAACGCATGGCAGTGTTACATCAGCATTGTGAAAATATCGGGCGTGACCCCCACAGCATTCGGGCAACATGGTTTGGGCGCATGGTCTTGGCACGCACAGAAGCTGAAGTAAAAACTTTGGCAGCCTCACGGGATAAGCCCTTCACTAGCGACAACGCCTTATTAGGGACACCCTCCCAAATGGTTGAACAATTACAGGCGTATGCCGCCGCAGGCGTCAGTTATTTCATGATTGATGTTTTGGGCTTGCCGGATGAAGACCGCTTGCAACTGCTGTTGGAAGAGGTACTACCCCAAGTAAAAACAGTCTAATTTGCAATTCAAATTTTGCATTTTGCGTAAAATTCGTTATGCTTATCTGGGGTGACATTTGCCCTTTTGATAACTTATAAATTGATTGTACTTAGGAGGGGTTTAGAGCGATAAAAAATCACATCGAAGTCCGCTAATTGTTTACCTTTAACCCAAAATTTTTGTCATAAGGAGTTTCAACACTATGCGTCGTATTATTCCCGTAGCTATTCTTATTCTGGGTATTTTGATTGCCAGTTTCGGCATGGCGAGCGCCCAAGATGATGGTTTGACTTTTGCGATGGTCAGCCATGGTGGTGTCGGCAATCCCTTCTGGATCGTCGTGATTAAAGGCATGGAAGATGCCTGTGCATTGTTGGAAGCGAATTGCCAATGGTTGGCTGACCCGGTAGACAATGTGAACGATATGGCAGGATATTGGGACGATGCCTTGGCGCTGAATCCTGATGGTATCGGTACCACTTCCCCGAACCCAGACGTGATTCGTGGTGGCGTGGAAACTGCCGCTGCCGCTGGTTTGCCCATCATCATCTTCAACACTGCTGACCCGAATGCTGGTACTGACCAAGCTCTCCCCGGCGTGTTGTTCTATGTCGGCGCGAATGAATTCACTGGCGGCGTCAGCAATGGTCGTCGTATTCTGGCAGAAGCTGCGGCTGATGGCGTGACTATCGGTGGCGTCGTTTGCCCGATTCAAGAAGTCGGTCACAGTGGTTTGGAAGCCCGTTGCGCGGGTGTGGAAAGCGTGATGGACGAAGCTGGTATCGCCGTTTCCCGTTTGACCATCAACAATGATGTTCCGGCATCCGCTGGTACTATCCGCGATTTCTTCGCTGCCAATGAATCGGTGAACGCTATCACCCTCTTGGGACCGAACCCCTCCTCTAGCTGGAACTTGGCAGCCCAAGAAATGGGCAAAGCGCCGCGTGAAGTGTATGCCACGACCCACGACACCAGCCAAGAAATTTATGAAATGATTCAAAGCGGTTACTTGCTCCAAGCGATTGACCAACAGCCCTACCTGCAAGGCTTTGAAACCATTATGTGGCTGTATCTGAACAGCCAATTCGAACTCGCCCCCGGTGGTGATATCTTCACTGGTCCTGGCGTCATTGACCAAAGCAACGTCGCTGCCATCGTCGAACTGACAGCCGGCGGTTATCGCTAAAGAATGGGTCTCAGTCAGGGGTAAACCCTGCTGAGAAACGTTGAGAACAACAGGCAATCGCCTGTTGTTTCTCATCACCCATCATCTGCCCTACGGCATCTCAGCAAGTCCCAATTCAGACCATCTAAATCGCATAATCTTTCTCATTAAATTTTTACTGAAATGATTTGTTATGAGTCAATCTTTTTCATCGCTGATGAATTCATCACCATCCGACGCACAACAACGGAATCAAGCCCTAGCAAAGCTAGGGATAACCCTGTTTCTGCTGGTCATCGTGGGCATTGCCAGCTTGATTATCAGCGAACAAATACTGACGGGTTGGTTGGCATTAGGCGAACGCGCCAATATTCCTCGCACTGATTTGAACCCCATCGAAATCGCGGTCATGATTGGCACGGCAATCTGGGGGCTGATTTCTCTGTGGACAGTCTTCGGTTTTTTGCGCCACAGTTCTCCGCCATCTATTAAAAGCTATTTTGGTGGCAACCATAGTGCCATGTCGCCCGGTATTTTGCTGACCATCGCCCTTTTAGGGGTCATCGGTGTGATTAGTTTAGTCATCGGTGAACAAATCCTCACAGGATGGTTGGCATTAGGTGAGCGCGTCAACATCTCGCGGCGCGACATCAACTGGGTGGAATGGACAGTGATTGCTGGCACAGGCATCATTGGTATTATCTCGTTGCGAACCGTCTACGGTCTAATCACCCGTGATAAACGGGCATGGGCATGGGCGCAGTGGGTGGTGTTGGCAGTGGCACTGGTGGGTTTAACGATATTAATTTCCGGCAGTTTTGATTTGCCGAACATTATCCCTAGTGATGCCAGCATCTTAGACAATTTACCCGGCGTGCAGGAATTTACCGCACCGGGCTTGTTGATTTTTCTCTCGTGCATCGCGGTCTATCGTTTCATGACGATGGAAGTTGACGTTGCACCGGATACAGTGATTCGCAATATGTTGGCAAAGACCCCCGGTGCGGGTGCTATCGTTGGGTTCTTCGCGCTGTTGATTTTCTTCTCGCTCGCCAGCGATTTGTTTTTAGAGCAGAAATCTATCGCCAGTTTGTTGGCAACCAATATCACGCGCGGTCTCGTTGCTATCGGCATTACCTTTTTGATGATTTCCGGCGAATTTGATTTGTCGGTGGGGTCAGTCTTTGGTGCTGGGGCGCTGGTCTTCTTATTGATGATGACCGAAGGACTCACCCAAGGCACTCTCATCGGCGTGCCAGCTATCATTTTGGGGCTTATCGCCGCAGGTTGGGGGTACAACAAACGAAACAATTTCCAGATTTTTGCTGGATTGGGCGCCTTTGTCCTAGGGCTATTGGCGATGGCAAGCCTACAAACGACTGTCATCACATCGGTGATTCCGGCAATGCTTATCGCGCTGGCTTTTGCTGCCCTTCTCGGCTATATCAACGGCAATATCTTGATTTCGACAGGCATTCCGTCGTTTATCGTGACGTTGGGAACGTTGTTGGCGTACCGCGCCATTCTGTTGATTGTTGTCGCAGATGGGCGCATTTTGCGTTATGCCGATTATCGTTTACCAGACCCATTCATTTACCTGAATCGTTATTTGCTGGCGATTGTGGGTCTTGTGGTGGCGGTTATTGTCCTGCTCATTGGTTATTCGTTGTTGCGGTCTGCTTGGACAAGTCTGCGAGAACGCCTTAGCACCTATCGCACGGATACCAACGACTTCCGTGACTTTTTCGTGTTTTCGGCAGCATTCCGATTACTGTTTAACATGGTAGTGGTGTTGGGCGCAGCGGGCATCTTAGTGAGCCTCTCCTTGAATCAACTCAACCTTGCCGGAACAGAAAGTACACTCGAAATTAGTTTCTTTGATGTGTTGAATGCTCGCTTCGATTTTGTCGCCTCGGACGTGAACTTGCGTATCGGCGTCTTGTGGTGGTTAATGCTCGTACTGATTTTCCAATTTGTACTGATGCAAACCAGCTATGGCAACCATGTGTTCGCTGTCGGTGGCAATCCGGGGGCAGCACGGGCGCAAGGGATTAACGTCAATCGCGTCAAGATTTTGAACTTCATGATTTGCTCCATGTTGGCATGTCTTGCCGGGATTATCAGTGTAGCGCGGCTCGCCAATGTAGACCCGTTGATGGGTGATGGGCTAGAACTAGAAGTCATTGCTGCTTCCGTCATTGGTGGTGCCATGCTCACCGGCGGGTACGGCAGCATCATCGGGTCATTGTTGGGCGTGTTGATTTTTGGCATGTTGCAAACTGGCTTGGTGCTGATTGGCGTGGATTCACGCGCATTTTCCGGCGTCATTGGCGTTATCATCATCATCGCCGTCGTGATTAACACATTGGCAAGGCAGGCACGCAAATGAGCGAACAAGAAAAACCAAAAAACACCCCTTTGGTGGAAATGCAGGGGATTTTCAAGAGCTTTGGTTCGGTAGATGTGCTGCGTGGTGTGGATTTTGTGGTCAATCGCCCGGAAATTATCGGTCTGTTAGGCGATAACGGCGCGGGCAAATCCACTCTCATCAAGATTCTGACGGGCGTGCATATGCCCACACACGGACAAATCTATTTTGAGGGGCAGCCGGTTAGCATTACATCACCGCACGATGCCCGCGAACTAGGCATTGAAACCGTGTATCAAGATTTGGCGCTTATCCCGTTAATCAGTATTGCTCGCAATTTTTGGCTTGGGCAAGAACTGACACGCCAGATTGGTCCCCTCAAAGTGCTTGACCATCAGCGCATGGCAGATAAAGCCCGCGAGGCACTGCGCGATATTGGCATTAACATTCGCAGCGCCGAGGAACCAGTAGGGATGCTTTCCGGCGGTGAGCGCCAATCTATCGCTATCGGGCGAGCCGTGTACTTCGGCAAAAAATTACTCATTCTGGATGAGCCAACGTCGGCTTTATCCGTGAAGCAAACTGCTGAAGTGCTGAATTATACGCGCCGTGCCAAAGAAAGCGGCTTATCGGTCATTTTTATCACGCACAATATCGCCCATGTGCATGAAGTCGCTGACCGCTTCACGATTATTCGTGGCGGACGTAAAGTGGGAGACTTCAAAAAAGAAGATGTGAGCGAGATGGAAGTGGCGCACATGGTCATGACCGGGCAAGTGCCAGAACGCTTGAGCCTAGTGCCGGAAACCGAAGAATAGCTTTGATAAAACAAGTCTCACGATTAAAGGCGCGATAGACTGCGCCTTCTCAAAACCATCACATTATAATTCAAAATAGTCGGACACATTTAACAACAGGAGTACCTAACGAATGCTATTGAAACGCTGGTGGGGATTATGGTTGCTGGTGCTGCTTTTGGCAGCCTGCGCCCCGGAAAATCTGGATATTACGCCATCCCCGACACCTACCTTAACACCAGAACCCACCAATACTCGCTTGCCCCAAGATACATCGGCGGCGGCGGCACCAACAGATGCACCAGCGGAAGCCAGCGGCAATCGGGTGACACTAGATGCTTTTGTTGCCAGCATCCCCGCCAGCATCAACGCTGGTCAAACCACTTGGAACAAAACCAAAGATGAAGTCACGAGCGAAGAAACGGTCTACCAAGACCAAGAAGGTGGTTTAACTGCCAAACTGTTTTATGATGAACGCGGCGGTGGTTATTCTGAATTGACTTTTGGGTTATTTGACACACCCGAAGCGGCGCTAGCCTTTTATGAAGTCGTGGCAGAGCGCACCCGCACGCTGGAAAATGCCGAAACCCGCGACCAATTTGCGACACCGAATCTCTTTGGCGGCGGCACCTATGGGTCAGATGCTATTTTCGTGCAAGGCAGTCTCTATATTCGGATTTCTGTGCCTCGTTTTTCCAGCACACTCGGCGACCCTTTGAGTCCTTATGCACGGGCGTTATTCCGTTTGTTTGAAACATTAGAAGTGCCGGGGCAAGAATAATCTTAAATATTAGCATCTAAAGTCCCTCTCCTGCGGGAGAGGGATTTAGGGTGAGGGCTAAAAAAGCGTTCCAAAACTTATACTACGAAATATTAATATTATTTCCGCAAACCGAATAATCTCCTGCTCGGCGGCGTCTAAAATATCTCATGTTGCAACCGTGACTAATCGCTGCATCATACGACGTGCCAGCAATACCACCATCAGGACAATGACCAACAGTACCACCACAATCGTATACGCATTTTTGATGCCAATTGTATCAGCCACCGATCCTAAAATTTGTGGGGTTATCAAAATTGCCAAGCCCATCGCCAGCGAAATGCGCGAACTCACCGCATTAGCATGATTCGGTGCCGCCCGATTCGCGGCAGTTAAAGTCAGCGGGTATAAATTGGCAATGCCAAGCCCGGCAATGAACAAGCCTATCAGGTTTAACAAGGGTGTCCCTGCCAACCAGAATATCGGAAAACCGAGCATTGTCACCACCACTGCCACCACCAGCAAACTTTCCGCAGCAATCCGATGAATTAAGCGGCTGCCCGCAATTCTGCCCAGAACATTTGCCAAAAAATATACGCTCATCGCAGCAGAAGCATCCGCTTTGGGGAGACCAACAACTTTTTCCAAGAAGTCCGCCGCCCAAAAAATCACGCACCATTCAATCGAACCACCACACAAGGTCATCACCCAATAAGCGTTGAACACACGCGGTATTTTGCCCTCATTTTTAGCTTTGGCTACCGTTGGTTGCGGAGCATTTTCAGGGATTTGGGCTTGCCGGAAAATTAAAAACATCAAGCCCCACAGCGGCAGCGCCAATAGCAAACTTCCCCGCCAACCAATGCCTTCGACTCGTGCCAATATTCCAATGAGCAGCGGCGCAGCAGTGGCGGTGATACTGGCAATGATATTGGCTTCGGTGAGGGCAATCGCACGATGCACACCATGATAATCTGCCAATGTCGCCTGAATCATCACCAGCAACCAACTCCCCAAAATGCCCATTAAAAACGCTGCCAGAATCGTGATGACCGGCATTTGTCCGGCGGCAAGCACCATTGCACCAACACTCATGCCCACGCCACCCAACCAAAACAAGCGCCCACGTCCGGTATAACTTGCCACTGCCGCCCCACTAAAACCCGCTAAGGTCATCCCTAAGGCAAAGGCGCTGAGATGCAAGCCGCTGACTGTATAATTCAGTTGCAATTCTGCTCGCAAAAATGGCACTAACGGACCCAACAAGCCCTGAAAACAGGCATAAAATCCCAATGCCCAATACGCCAGCCAAGTAAAACGGTCACGATGAAAGACTGTCATAAATGCAAGTTTGGCTTTCCACGATGGAGATAAAAACAGCCGCTGATTCTACTGCGAAAATCATGACGGGATAAGCGGAAATTTTCACAGGGGTGCGTTATACTAATAGCCTATATTTGAATATTGACCCAAGAGGATACCTAAATTTATGCCCATCCATATTGCTAACGCCCCCGTCTCATGGGGGATTTATGAATTTAAAGATATTGAACCCAAATACCCCTATGCCCGCGTGCTGGATGAAATTGCTGCTACCGGGCATACCGGATTAGAGTTGGGACCTTGGGGTTATTTACCAACCAACCCCGATGTACTGCGCCCGGAATTGGAAAAGCGCGGGCTGCAAATTCTTTCATCGTATGTACCTGTTAATTTTGCCGATTCAAATTCGATTGAAGTTGCCGAGGCACAAGCATTACAAGTCGGTAAACTGCTGGCGGCATTGGGGGCAGTGTGCATTGTGCTGGCAGATGATAACGGCACTGTGCCAGAATTGACGAAAAAAGCGGGCAAACGCACCGGGTCAATGTTGAGCGATGCCGAATGGGATATATATGCTGCTGGCGTGAATCGCGTTGCCCGTAAAATTTATGATGAACTCGGTTTAAAAGTCATGTTCCATCATCATTGTGCGGGTTATGTTGAAACGCCTGATGAAGCGCGTAAATTGCTGGAAAGAACCGATGCCGAATTGGTGGGCTTATGCTTAGATACGGGGCATTGGCAGTATGCTGGCGGTGATGCACTGCAAGCCGTTCAAGAATTGGGGGAACGGGTGCGATATTTGCACCTCAAAGATTGTGACCCGGCAGTACGCCAACGCTGCATCGCAGAAGATTTAGATTATTTCCAAGCCACCAAAGCGGGGGTCTTTTGCGAATTGGGCAAAGGCGGCGTCAACTTCCCCGAAATTCTTAAATTGATGGAAAGCAACGGTTACAGCGGTTGGGCAATTGTCGAGCAAGATGTTTTAGTAGACGATTTGGATGCGCCGCGCCAAAGTGCCGCCCGCAACCGGGAATATTTACGCAGTTTAGGGTATTAAAAAAGTGCTGAGTGCTGAGTATCGCACCTAACCCAACCATTTTGCAAGCTAGGACACTCATTATCCATCGCAAAGATAAAAAGAATTTCAATATTTTCTTTGCGTTCTTTGCGGTTTATTTTTCATCGTTCATCAAAGGAAATTCATTTTATGACCCTCAAAATCGGCGTCATCGGCGCTGGACGTATCGGCAAACTCCATGCAGAAAATCTAGTTACACGCCTGCCCGGCGTTGATGTGCTGGCAATTGCCGATGTCAACGAAGCCGCCGCACAGGAAACCGCCGCCAAATTGCATATTCCGTTGGCAAGCGCCCATCATCAGGACATTTTGAATCACCCCGATATAGAAGCAGTGGCAATTTGTTCCGCAACCGATACGCACTCACAAATGATTATTGAAGCCGCCCAAGCTGGCAAACACATTTTCTGCGAAAAACCAATTGATTATGACCTCAGCCGGATTGATGCCGCATTGAATGCTGTTGAAAAAGCTGGGGTGAAATTACAAGTTGGGTTTAATCGGCGCTTTGACCCCAATTTCGCCCGCGTGCGCGAAGTAGTCGCTGCCGGAGGCATCGGTGAGCCACATGTTTTACGCATCACCAGCCGCGACCCCGGTCCGCCACCTGTGAGTTACATCAAAGTATCGGGTGGCATCTTTCTGGATATGACCATCCACGATTTTGATATGGCACGCTTTTTAATAGACAGCCCGGTAACAGAAGTCTTCGCGGCAGGCGCGGTGCTGGTTGACCCAGAAATTGGCGCGGCGGGCGATGTAGATACGGCGGTTGTCACGCTGCGTTTTGAAAATGGCGCGATTGGCGTGATTGATAACAGCCGCAAAGCGGTGTATGGCTATGACCAGCGCGTGGAAGTGTTCGGCGCGAAAGGCAGCATCACCGCCGAAAATAACACACCCTATCGCACCGTTCTCAGCAATGTTGAAGGCGTACATCACCCACTGCCGCTGCACTTTTTCCTAGAGCGTTACAATGACTCATATATTGCCGAGATGCTGGTCTTTATTCGGGCAATTGCCAACAATGAGACACCACCTGTAACGGGCATTGATGGGCGTATTCCCGTCGTGATGGGCTTGGCGGCTACCAAATCGCTGCGTGAAAATCGTCCAGTGAAATTAAGCGAAATCGGCTAAATGACGGCTTTCTTGCTGCGCTCATTCGTCATCTTGTGGGGCATCAGTCTATTGGGAATTGCATTGGCACAGGGGCGTGGCAGCAGCGTCCCTGCCCCGCAAGTGCTGTATATTGCCCGTTACCGGGATACCAGAGCCATTTATCTGAATGATATTCAGCAGCACATCGCGCAGCGCATTTATGTAGGCGAACAGTTCCCTAGTCGGAATCCGGTGGTTTGGTCGCCAGATGGTACGCAAATCGCAGCGGTCATAGACCGCGAAATTTACATCATGGACGCCAGCGGGCGCAGCCGTCGCAATATCACGCGCCATATCGAAGTAGACTGGTTTCCTACTTGGTCGCCGGATGGGACACAAATTGCTTTTGTCTCCCATCGCAGCGGCAATCAGGATATTTTTCTTGCTGATTTAGCGACAAATCAACTAACGAATTTAACTGACCATATGGAGCATGATACGTTTCCAGCATGGTCGCCCGATGGTCAGTGGATAGCCTTTCAATCACAGCGCACCGATCCGCACGGCTTGTATTTGCTCTCAACTGTGGATAACACCTTGCGGCGCGTGGCGGATTTTTGCGCCAATACGCCGCCATTATGGTCATCAGATAGCCAAATCATCATTTTTGTGTCGTACTGCACAGGCAATGGTGATATTTATGCCGTGTATCTGAACGAGAATTTTCGCTTAAAACGGCTGACGCAAAACCCCAATGATGATGTAACGCCCGCGTGGTCAGCAGATAATCAGCACATTGCGTTTGTGTCATCACGCGATAAAAACCGCGAACTGTACTTAATGGATGCGCTAACCACCGAAGTCACTCGCCTCACGACTCATCCGGCGCTAGATGCTGTTCCGGCATGGTCATACGATAATCGCTGGTTAGCGTTCATGTCATCACGCGACACACAACCTGCCATCTATCTCATGGAAATTGCCACCCAAGCAATCCAATCGTTGGTTATCACAGGAGATGACAACAGTTTGCCCGTTTGGCGTCCATAAAAAAATTATCTTAAAATTGCACCGCGAATTTTAAAACGCCTTCGGGATGCTGGCGCAAGCGGTCAAAAATTTGCGGACTCTCATCAAAACCGAGTTCTAAATTGACAATCCCATCAGTATGCAACCGCTTTTGGCGCATCATGCTCACAATCGTTTCTCGCGCCCGGTGAGCATCCCAACGCGGATAATCACGCGGCACATGCCCCCAACCGCAGCCATGCGGCACAATCATCGTCAAACGATTATGATGCCATTCGCGCCCTAACCATACGCCCTGAGCTTCCCCCTGATAAAACCCGGCAGAACAAATTGTCCCGCCAATCCGCGCACACCGTAACGCCGTATTCAACCCGGCATGAGAGCCACTGAGTTCAATCGCTACATCTACACCTAAATTGTGTAAATATTGATGCACCGCCAAGGCAGCATCCCCGGCGATGGGGTCAAATACGGCATCAGCGCCTAGTTTTAATGCCAATTCGCGCCGTGATGCTACCGGGTCAATGCCGATAATCGTTTCAGCGCCGCCTTCTCGCGCCATATTCACTGCCAATAAACCTAAAGCACCAAGCCCAATAATTGCCACCGTTTCGCCATAGCGCACATTGGATTCACGAACACAATGAAACGCTACAAATGCAGGTTCTAAGCACAGTGCCGTCAAGGGGTCAATATCACCCAATGCCCACAACAGATTTTCGTGGCAAACCTGCGTTTCCCGAATATCCATAATGCCAAATACGCGGTTGCCCACTTGCCAGCGGGTTACGTCTGTGCCAATGGCAGCCACAATCCCAATACCCGTTGTCCCCGTTATCCAAGGTGCTTCACGAGTGGGTAGACTCTGCACGCTCTCATCTGGTACAAACAGGCGCATGTCTTGGTCAAACCGCTGCCCGGCAAAAACACGATTATCAAACATAGCAGTCGTCGTGCCAGTTTTGCCCGATGCTATCTCCATTTTCACCAATACTTGCGTCGGTTCTAAAGACGCATCGGCATACTCTAAAAATTCAGCTTGATACAAGCCCGTAATTGCTAATCGGCGTGGCATACCAAAATCCTTTCTTATTCAGCCGCACGCTGCCAGCATTCTCGCAAAAATTTAGCAGCGGCAGGCAATGTTTCTTGTGGGTTGCCCGGCACACCACACTCCAGCGCCAACCAACCACCAAACTTCGCCCGCTGTAACACCGCGAAAGGCGCAACAAAATCGGTATGACCATGACCGGGCAACAAGCGATTGCTATCTGCTAGATGCACATGACCGATATGCTGAATCACATCGGTCATGGCTTGGGCGATATGCGCTTCTTCGATGCTCATGTGGAACATATCCGCCATGATTTGCACGCGAGAACTCGCCACACTTTCGCACAATTGGGCGGCATGGGCAATGGTTTTTAGATAGCGCGATTCATAGCGATTCAGCGGCTCTAAAAACACGCTGGTGGTGCCATCCGGCGTTTGGGCGATAGCACTCTTGAGTTGAGCAACTGCTAGCTGCGTGATAAGTGAATGCTCATCGGCAACAGGCGATAAATCAGGCAACATTTGCGGCTGGCGAATCGGCAACCCGACGATACCCGTTGCGCCCAATTGCTGCGCCAATTGCAGCAGTTTGACCATACCTTGCAGCCGTTTTTCGCGTTCTGCCAATTCAGGATGCACAAAATCATCGCTTCGCATCGTACATAAACTGCTAACGGGAACGCCGCTGATTTTCATCGCTTGTTCAATGTCCGCTGCAACTTCCCACATGGGAACAGCAAAGCCCCATGCCACCACTTCGACCCCGGCAAATCCAAAATCGGCAGCCCGCTGGAATTTTTCGGTCAGCGTGTCGCCCGGCAATAAACTATGTTGAATCGCAAATTTCACGGTAAAAATCCTTTTGTTGAGAATCAATCCTACCGCCAATCATACCCCAATCAAAACAGGACTGCCGTATAGCAATCCTGTTTGAAAACGATTCGGGTGGTGAATAAAGAGCGCAACGAAACTTTACGGCTCGCGCTCATCGCAAGCGATTAATTGTTTTTCAGTGCCGCATGTGCCGCCGCCAACCGCGCCACTGGCACGCGGAACGGCGAGCAACTGACGTAATTTAATCCGGCAATATGGCAGAATTCGATGCTGTTAGGTTCGCCGCCGTGTTCGCCGCAGATACCGATTTCGATTTCTTTGCGGGTAGCACGCCCTTTTTCGACAGCAATTTTGATTAAGCTACCGACACCCTCGCGGTCAAGCACTTGGAATGGATTATCTGGCAGGAAACCATGTTCGACATAATGCAGCAAGAATTTACCTTCGGCATCGTCACGGCTGATACCATAGGTTGTTTGCGTTAGGTCATTCGTGCCAAACGAGAAGAATTCAGAATAGACTGCCATTTTATCCGCAATGAGCGCAGCACGGGGCAGTTCAATCATCGTTCCCATTTTATATTCAAGCCGAACATTCATGCGGGTCATCGTTTCATCGGCGATATTTTTAATCAATTCACGCATGAATTTGACTTCGTTCTCATGGGCTGTCACGGCAACCATAATTTCAGGATGCACTGTAAAGCCTTCCTGAACCAATTTACAAGCCGCTTCAAAAATAGCGCGGACTTGCATAGCGTTAATCGCCGGACGTACCACACCCAAACGCACCCCGCGCAGCCCCAACATGGGGTTAAATTCGCGTAGGCTTTCGACAGCGTGCATCAGGTCTTCAACCCGCGTTAATTCATTGGGGCGGTCGCCCATCAAACGCAAGCCTGCGGCGCGTAATGCCAATTGTTCGTGGTCGGGCATAAATTCGTGCAGCGGCGGATCCAACAAACGGATAATGACTGGATAGCCATCCATCGCCCGGAAAATGCCATAAAAATCATCATGCTGGAACTGCTGTAATTTCTTCAGGTGTTCGGTTTCTTCGTCGCTGCCCGGCTCGGACAAAATCATCGCCTGCACGATGGGCAACCGTTCTTCTTGGAAAAACATGTGTTCCGTGCGGCACAAGCCTACGCCTTGAGCGCCATAATCATGGGCGCGGCGGGCATCTACCGGGTAATCGGCATTGGCATAAATGCCCAAGCGCCGGAAATCATCTGCCCAACCAAGCAGTTTACGCAGATAGGTTTCGCGCATAAAATCTGGTTCAACACGCGGAATTTCACCCACATACACTTCGCCCGCCGAGCCATCTATGGAGAGCATTTCGCCTTCGCGGATGATTGTCTCACCCACTGTAAGCATCCGTTGGCGAATATCAATATTCAAGTCTTCCGCGCCGCATACGCACGGCACACCAAATTGACGGGCAACCACTGCTGCGTGGCTGGTCGCACCACCGCGACTCGTCAAAATGCCTTTAGATGCCAACATGCCATGCACATCATCCGGTTTGGTTTCGGGACGTACC
>JALHOR010000106.1 GCA_022842885.1 Anaerolineae bacterium | reverse complement strand
TTGTTGAGAACTCATGTTTCGACCATACCCTAAACTATTTATCAATGACACCTTTAGTTTAGCGATTTGGTCTCTGAGTTCTCTATTCTTTCTTTATCAAAAACGTTGGTTAATGAGAATAGCCAACAGCCAAATTATTTCC
The DNA here is from genome assembly GCA_022842885.1 of Anaerolineae bacterium. Lineage (GTDB taxonomy): Bacteria > Chloroflexota > Anaerolineae > Aggregatilineales > Phototrophicaceae > JALHOR01. The sequence continues at coordinate 19,080 of JALHOR010000106.1, read as the reverse complement.
CGCCCCAACCCGATGTAAATTGTACTTTGTCTTCGGCTTTTTGTTCCGGTACGCGCCACAGGAAACGAATAATCTGGTCAGCGGCGACAAACATGATAATCAACGCCTGAAGAATTTTAACCAAATCAATCGCAATATTGGCGCGAACCTGCATCAAGCCCGCCCCGGTCAATAAGCCGCCCCACAGCAACCCGGCGGCAATCATATTGCGCGGATTATTGCGTGCTAACAGCGCCACCGCAATCGAATCGAAGCCATACGATAAAAACATTGCCGGGAACATCACATGGGTTGTGCCGCTGATTTCAACCGCACCAGCAAAGCCTGCTAACATGCCACTCAGTGCCATTGCCAGCATCACATTTAACGGCACACTCATACCTGCATAACGGGCAGCATGTTGATTCAGTCCCACCGTCCGCAGTTCAAAACCGGGTGTCGTGCGTTCTAAGAACCAATCTACCAGCCACACCAAAAAGAGCATGATGAAAAACCCAAAATGCAGAATAGGGCGTACCGTAATCGCTGAGACAAATAAACCAATCAATGCCACCGCCACGCCCATGATAACCGGACGCCGCAAATGGGCTACTGTCACTTGATGGTAGCGTTCATAGACGATGAATAGTTGATACGCAAAGACAATCACGCCAAAAACGATAAATACCCACCAAGGAATGGTGTTTAATGTGGGTAGCATCGCAGACGGTAGCAAATCCGGTGTTTTGGGGACGCTGGCAGCCGCATCGCCCAAAAGAACCGGGCTATCCGATTTGATGAGCCAATCCACCAGCAGCAGCGCGATAAAGTTGAGCATAATCGTTGTGATGACTTCATGCGCCCCGGTAAAGGCTTTCAGCAGCCCCGGTATCGCGCCCCATAAAAAGCCGCCAATCGCCCCGGCTAATAGCACCAACGCAATATGTACCAATGGCGGCAAGCCCAACAGAGCAAAACCAAACCACGCTGCCAAAATCGCGCCTAAGTGAAGTTGTCCTTCCGCACCAATATTAAATAACCCGGCTTTGAAACCCAACGTGACCGCCAAGCCCGCGATGATATACGGAATAGCGCGTATCACGGTATTTTCTAAATTGCCGGGCAAGAACAAAATGGCACTGCCGCCAAACCGCAAAAATGCGACGGGCAAATTCTGGTCATTTTGCATCGTGCCAGCAATGGTGTTGGCATTATCCCGCAGCGATAAAATTTGGTCGCCGGGACGCTGAACAATCAAATGCTGCTGCACCATCACTGGAATTTCATCTTCCAGTGCTTCATTAATGGTGGTGGCAGTCAAAAAGCCGGCTTCATACAAGCGAGCCAATAAACGGAAATTGATCGCCAATGCGGTTGGGTCGGCAATCTTGGCAGCATCCAAAGCGGCAATGGTTTCGCGGCTGTTTATGACATCTTCGGGATTAAGCGCCGCAATGCTCAAAATTTTATCGGCGTCGCTGCCAATGAGCGTAATATTTTCCGCATCCAGTTCTAACAGCGTTTCATAATGGCGTTGCAGCGCCACTTGCCCCTGAGCATCAATCACTTTTAAATGGGCAAGTAGTTTGTCGGTATCATCCGATGCTGCTACAACCTGCGCCCATAACGCAGCGACCGCAGTAAAATCTTCATCGCTTAATTCAGAAGCATCGCGCAATGCGCCTGCAAAGTCATCAGCAGTGACCAAACCCGCGATTGTCATGCTATCAAGGCGGGCTATCGTCGTTGCCAAGCTGGCAAGGTCACGCACAGCATCGCGTTCTGCATCCAATGCTTCTAAAGTTGCCAGCGTTGTCGTGCCAATATCGCGCAGTTTGGCTTCACCAATGTTTCGCATGACGGGCAAACGTTCACTGAGTTCGACAATTTTTTCAGCATCAAAAGGGTGGTCATCCAAAAATGCCAAATCATCGCGCAGCGTGGCAATGCCAGTGTTCGCCACAAATTCAAATGGTCGGGCTTGCCGGGTGAGCCGGTCTAGGCTGATGTCATTGACTTCGGCATAACGGCGCATGGGCGCAAAATCATCATTACTGACGACATCGTTAATTGCCAAGCCCGTAAAGCCTTCGATTAAGGCGCTATAGGCATTGCCCGATACTTGCAGCCCTTTGCCAATATCGCCATCTCCCCCGGTCATAATCATCAGCGGAATGCCGACCAAAAATGCCGTAATCACAGCGAAAACGGGGACTAACCCACCCGAAAGGCGCTGCCAAGCACGGGCGAAAGGGGGAATAGTTTGAGTCGTGGTTGTCATAAAAATGTCCTCATTTATGGTGTTTCGACCTCACCCCCGACCCCTCTCCTGAAGGAGAGGGGAGCTTCCCTACTTTGTTACGGCTAGAGATAAGGAGGTCGAATTTTTTGATACTGCTCATTTAACTGTGTCTAAAAATCTCGTGATGCTTTCTAAAACAACATCTATAGTTGTAAATATTTCTTCGTTACGGAACCGCAGGATATGAAATCCTTGTGCTTCTAAAAATGCTTGCCGTAGAGCATCCTCATCAGGCTGATAATCATGAATACTTACTTCCATCCACTTCGATTATCAGATTGGCTTCATAACAGAAAAAATCAACGATAAAGCGTTCAATTGCCCACTGCCGCCGAAATTTCATCCCTTTTAATTGGCGATTTCGTATGTGCTGCCATAATCTATCCTCTGCTGGTGTAGGCACATGGCGCATTTGCCGAGCCAGTGGCTTGAGTTTTTCCCACAATTCTGGCGCTGTATGTGTTAAAAGTGGACGTTTTTCGTCTACCATGTTGCCGATTTTATCCTCATGAAAACCCATAATTTTTTGAATAGCTATCTCACCAAACAAATTTTAATCCCCTCGCCTTTAGGAGAGGGGGTTGGGGGTGAGGTTAGCTTATCATCCCATGCTCCCCGCCATGCGTAACCCCACCGTATCGCGGTCGGCTTTTTCAATCGGCAGCACATCAATCACGCGCCCATCAAACATCACCGCCACCCGGTCAGACAAACTCAAAACTTCATCCAGTTCCGACGAGACGAGCAGAACTGCTGTGCCTTCATCGCGCATCCGAATAATTTGCTGATGAATAAATTCAATTGAGCCAACGTCCAGACCACGAGTAGGCTGCGATGCAATCAAGAGTTTCACCGGGCGCGAAAATTCGCGGGCGACGATGACTTTTTGTTGATTGCCGCCGGATAAACTGCCAATGGTGTTATAAATATTCGGGGGGCGCACATCATATTTTTCGACAAGGCGTTGGGCATTTTCAGCGATAGCGCGGTCATTCACTAAGGCAGTGCGGGCAAAAGGACTCTTATAATAGGTATTTAGCACCATATTTTTCATAATCGTAAACGGCTTGACCATACCCATTTTCTGGCGGTCTTCTGGCACATGGGCGACCCCGGCTGCCGTAATCATGCGCGGCGAAGCGTGCGAAATGTCTTGTCCGCCAATGGTGATGCTGCCGCTTTGGTTGCGGCGTAATCCAGTGATGGCTTCGACCAGTTCGGTTTGTCCGTTGCCTTGCACACCCGCAACGCCCAAAATTTCACCAGCGCGAATATCCAACGTGACACCCTTCACAACCGGCACATCGCGTTCATCCAAGACCACCAAATCTTGAATTTGCATGACGCTAGTACCCACTTTGGCGGGCGCTTTTTCCACTTCCAGAATCACGTCGCGCCCCACCATGAGCGATGCTAAAGATTGCGGCGTGGACTGCTTGGGGTCGGCATGTCCAGCGACTTTGCCGCGTCGCAACACGGTAATATCATCACAGATTTCCAGCACTTCTTTCAGCTTGTGGCTGATAAAAATGATGCTCACGCCGCGCTCTAACAGCGTCCGCATGATAGCGAACAAGCCTTCGATTTCCTGCGGGGTGAGGACTGCCGTCGGTTCGTCCAAAATGAGAATATTGCAATCCCGATACAATGCCTTGATGATTTCGACGCGCTGCTGAATGCCGACAGGTAATTTCTGCACCAAAGCATCGGGGTCAACATCCAGCTTATAGCGTTTGGAAATTTCTTCGATTTTGCGGCGGGCAACATCGCGCCGTAAAAAGGGACCCGTTGTACTTTCGTTGCCAAGCATCACATTTTCAGTCACCGTCAACACATCCACCAATTGAAAATGCTGATGCACCATACCAATGCCCGCGGCAATGGCATCGCGTGGATTATGAATTTTGATGGGTGTGCCATTGACCAAAATATCGCCCTCATCTGGCTGATACAGCCCATAAATGAGATTCATCAGCGTGCTTTTGCCCGCGCCATTTTCACCCAACAACCCTAAGACGCGCCCTTTACGCAATGCTAAATCAATATGGTCGTTTGCCAGAATGCCGGGAAACCGTTTGGTGATGCCCCGCGCTTCTAATACCGGAACGTCGCTGCTCATGTCCGTGCCTATCGTATATGAAAAGACTATTTTCAGGTGCGTTTTATTCCGCCGCAGCGATTATAACGCAAAGAATACCAGAGGGCGAAAAGTGGGGCAAATTCATTTTTGCGACCCTCTTGCCGGAATGAAAAAAAGGCGTTATAGTATTTTTGTCGGCACAGGTGATGGTGTTTTTCCAGAACCAGACATCACTTTGCGCCAACCCCCAGCTTAATAGGCGCATCAGTCTCACAGCCAAGTGAACACGACTGATGCAACTGTCAGAAATACAGCTTACGCTGTGTTTCGATGGGCATTGTATGGGATTTTATCGGAAAACTATAGTGAGGAGGTGCTTATCGAGTGAATGAACATCAGCGCGTTTTGCGAAAGACAATAGAATTGATGCAACTATAATTGGGCTTTAGGGACAGGCATGTTCAACCTGTCCTTTTTTTGTTTCAAGCACGATTTTTTGAAACGCACGAAGAAAGATTTTAGTGGTAATCTGCCCAAAAATATCATAGAAAAATAAACATGTCGTGTTTTATTAAAACGTATAATTATTGCTTAAGTCCAATCCCGCACAGCAATAACAATTACCTTATTATTGCTATCAATAAAAACCCATTGGTGAATATAAACATCATTCTCATAAGCCCAACCATATCCAGCAAGCAGGGGATCTTTGGGCAATAACCAATCATTCACTTGTAAGGCATAACGAAGTGGATTTTGACTTGATAAATTTTCGTTCCGTCCGGGGAAACTATCTAATGTACTTGGAACTAATTCTTTCACCAAGGTTGATTCTAGCAGAGTACTGATTTCTTCAACATCAATTTTGAATGTTATCCAAATAGTGCATCTTCTGCCCGATGGGGAAGCATTTACACTGTATTCTATATCAGTTACAGACTTTGGTAAATTAAGCTTCGCTTTTTCTGCTACGACACTGTAAGAAGGTGAAAAATTTTTAAAACATGTTGCAAAAGGATTGCCCCATGAAAGCAAGAACAATGATAACAAAATAACAGGTATTAAAATAACAATTAATAACGAAAACTGGAAAACCTTCCGAATATTCTTTCCTCTTTGTTTCGATTTTTCCAAAGGATTCATGACAAGTAGCCTTAGTTTTTGTATTTTCAGAGCATATTTACTTGTGCTATTTCTTTACTCAAATTGCTCCATTCTGTTCCGACCTATTAGTATAGGTAAACGCACAATTGGTTTTATCTTGGCGTTCTTTGCGCCTTTGCGGTTCAAATGCTTTTCTTCGTGTCCTTCGTGTTCTTCGTGGTTCAAATGCTTTTCATACACCATCGGTTGAAAACATGATGGCTAACACAAAACAGCTTCGCGGTTCAATCGTTTTTGCCCTACGCCGTATCACGCACGTTAATCATAATTTTCTGCACGTTATCTTGATAATCCGAATTGAGTTTAAAGGCTTCTGGCGCACCCCGCAGCCCAAACCGATGTGACACAATATCAGTCAAATTGAGTTGGTGATGTTGGCTGGTTGCCAGTTGAATCGTGCGCGGATAAGTATGTTTCATGCGGCGCGACATCATAATCGTCAAGCCTTTGCGCCGCGCTGCCGAATGCCGCATGGTCAATTTATCTTCCGACGGGATGCCCACCAGCACCAAGCGTCCACCCAAACGTGCCATCTCGCCTGCCCACATAATCGAATGGTCTGCCCACGCCGCTTCAAATACGACATCCACGCCACGCCCATGCGTCACTTGCTGAATATGCTGCACCGGATTGAGGTCATTGGTAATCACAATCCCATGATGAGCGCCCCACGCGCAGGCTTTTTCCACGCGCCACGGCAGCATATCGTAAGCATAAATCGGCTCGGCACCATGCAACCGCGCCAACCGAATAATCATACTGCCAATGGGTCCACAGCCCAAGACCGCCACACTGTTCGCCAATTTCAGTTTGCCCAAATCTACCGCGTGCAGCGCCACCCCCAACGGCTCTAACAAGGCGGCATCCTCATCGCTTAAGCTATCCGGCACAACGAAGCAGCTACGCGCTGCCACATTCATATATTCCTGCAACGAACCATCATCAGGATACAAGCCGCAAAAATGCAAACGGCGGCATAAATTAGGGTGTCCTTGTTCGCACATTTCACAGCGATGGCACGGCGTCGCCGGGTCTACTGCCACGCGCTGCCCGATTTTTAGCGGATTGCCTTCGCCATCCAACGCCCGATCACCGATAGCGGTCACGATGCCCGCGAATTCATGCCCCAAAATAATCGGCGCTTCGATGAGCGTATCGCCAATGCGCCCATCCTGATAATTGTGCAAATCTGAGCCGCAAATGCCGACAGACGTGACTTGCAGCGTGACCTGTCCTTCTGCTGGGGGCGGCGGCAGCGGTATCTCATCCATGCGTATATCGTGTGCGCCATAAAGGCGGGCTGCTAACATCAGCTATTGTTCCTTTCATCCCGTATTTCTGACCAAATTTCGCCCCAATGCACTTCCAAATGGTGAATCGTGAGTTCGGCGGCTACTATCTCCGTTTGGAAACTTTCGATGGTATATTCTGTTTCATGGGTATCATCCAAGCGCCATTCCACGCCCAATTCTTGCTTAAGGGGAACCCGCCAATCACGTTCAAACAATGGCACGCGAATCAGCATTTTTTGTGGCTTGACCGTGTTCTGCAAGCGCCGCAGAAAATTAGCTCTATCGGGCAGATGTTCCAATACATTTGAGAGAATCACCACATCCACGCGATTTTCCGGCACAGCTTTCAGCACATCGCCCACAATATAAGTGATGTTGGGGTGAGCGTACTGTTCGCGGGCTTTGGCGATGCTGGCAGCATCAAAATCTATGCCTGTGACGATTGCGCCCGCACGGGCAGCCACATCATACGCCACTGCGCCGATGCCACAGCCGACATCCAAGACCGTTTCGCCGCGTTGAATGCGCCCGATAAAAAAATCATGATAGCGCAAATGCCGATGTTTGGTATGTTCGCCATTGCCATAGCGCGTTGCCAATTCGCCTTGGAGTTCATATAAGCGGTTATCCAGCCGGAACAAAAAACGCAAGCCTTCATCCGGCGGCAGGTCTCGCGCCCGCGTTTTGATAAAACCAATAATATCGGCTTCTAGCTGCGGTGTGGGCTGTGCCATCAACCGCTGCCAAGCATTGTGTTTCAGTCGTCGCATGAAGCGTTGGAGCATAAGCATGATTTCTGGTAAGGAAAAATACATGCCCACAAGCATAACGCAAATGGGCAGTCTCGCAATCGGTATTTCTGGGATATGGCATGAAAAAAGGCGGTACAATGACCGCCGTTAGGTTCAAGATAGGCTGAGAGTGTGGACAATCAGAGGTGTCCGATGGCGAACAACACCATCGCTGACGGGTTAATTGCTTTCGGAAATTTGGGCTTTGGCTTCTGTCGGCAGGTACCAAATGCCCTGATGCGGTTCAATGCCGTATTGCTTGGCAATTGCCAACGCTTGGATAAAACGCGGCACATCGGCGGCGTGTAAGCGGTGGCGGTTATTCAAGTAGTAGATAGCACGTTCTAATTCGTTTTCAGCGTGCATTCTGGGTATCTCCTTCCGGTAGTCTAAACGATGCGAAGGGCGATGTATTGAACTACCATTAGTTATTATACGCTACATTTGTCTGAAAGTTGCTTAAACTTTGCCTCGAAAAGATTAACGTTTGTGAACAATTGAACAATGAAACGCAATTTCTGTTTTATAAACAGATTTTCTAACGTTGTGTAAAGAACTACTCAGCCCTCATCCCCCTGCCCCTTCTCCCAAAGGAGAAGGGGAGATAAGACTCGACGTGCGGGTTAAAGTCCCTCTCCTACGGGAGAGGGATTTAGGGTGAGGGCTGTTTAAAGAGCATTAAAGAGTGCAAATGGTATCTTTGTTCTGCTCTAACGCTGTGGTTCAATAGACAGGTATGCCCAACGATAAGGAGCGTTTTCATGCGGAAGCTATATTGTGTGCTGCTGTGTTGGCTGCTGTTGATTCCAGCGAATGCCCAAAACAGCCCGGATTGCAGCGTGCCACTCGAAATCTGGCAAATTCAGGGGGCAGGCGACGAAGCCCATTGTGTGAGCCAAACCATTATCACCACCGAAAATATTGTGACTGCCATTGGTGTATCCGGCTTGTTCATTCAATCGCCGCCGGAACAAAGCGATGCTGACCCCGAAACATCCGATGGTATTTTTGTGTTGACCAATTTTCCACCGATGGCATGGGACATTGCGCCGGGGGATGTGGTCATCATTGAAGGGCGCATCAAAGAATTTTTTAATATGTCGCAGATTGACTCTGGGCGACGCTTGATTACCAAAGTCGCTTCGGGCGCGGCACTGCCCGAACCCATTGATTTATTGGCATTGATGTCCGCGCAGTTAGAACACTACGAAGGAATGCGCGTGCAAGTCACCGATGCAGAAGTGTTTTCACCCACCAACCAATTTGATGAATTTGCTATCTCGCTTAATGGGCGACGCGGCTTCCGCGAGATGGGCATTGAAACGGATATGACACCGCAGTTCGCCGGGCTAGGGTTGCCCGAATGGGATTTGAATCGTGAAGTCATTGAAATTGACCCGGTAGAAATGGGCTTGCCGGTGGAACAAGTGGTGGCAGGGTCAAGTGTGACGGCGGTGGGCAACTTGGCATATGCGTTTCAAGATTATCAATTATGGGCAACTGAATTAAGCATTACACCCGTAGAATTGGCACTGCGTCCGGTGCGCCCAACGGCAGCCGGGGAGTTTGCAATTGCCACGCAAAATATTGAAAATCTTTACGATATTGTGGATGACCCCAACGTGCAAGACAACACCTATGAAGATTATGTCCCCGATGATGATGCCGCTTATCAAATTAAACTTCGCAAATTATCCGCGCAAATCCGCGATGTGCTGAACGCGCCCGATATTGTGGCGGTACAGGAAGTCGAAAATTTGAACGCACTGAATGCTTTGGCGGCACAAATCCAAGCAGATAATGCCGACATGGTGTATGAAACGTGCTTGCTGCCGGGCAATGATGGGCGTGGCATTAACAATGGGTATCTGATTCGGGTTGGGCGCGTGCGCGTGCTAGAGTGTTACCAAATGCCGGGGTCAATCGAAGCGAAATCATCCGCAGGTGGCGCACTGCATGACCGTCCGCCACTGGTTTTGGAAGCTGAATTGCTGCTGGCAGATGGCAGTGTTTTTCCGGTGACGCTCATCAATTTGCACAATAAATCGCTGAGTGGCAACGATACGACGCCCGTGCAAGTGCAGCGCATGGAGCAAGCCGGGGATATTGCCCGCTATGTGCAAGCACGCATCGCGGCAAATCCTGATATGCGTCTGATAGTCTTGGGCGATTTAAATGCGTTTCAATTTAGCGATGGCTTGGTGGATATGGTCGGGATTATCAGCGGCAGTCATAATCCAGCAGAGGCGCTCAAAGCCCCTAGCGAAGATGTTTTAGAACCCAACCTCATCAATCAACTGCTGCGCGTGCCGGAACATGACCGTTATTCGTATATCTTCAACCATAATTCGCAAGTGCTTGACCATATCCTGACGACGCCCGGACTAGATGCCTTCGTGACGGACATCCAATTCAGCCGGGGCAATGCCGATGCTATCCGCCCTTGGGCAGAAGCCGATAATGGCGCATTTCGCAGTTCGGATCATGATGGTTTGGTCTTGTATCTGCAACCCTGATGTGTCGTTCAGCCATCAGCGTTCTGCTCATGGCTGTTGTCTGATTTTTGTCGGGCGTCGCGCCGTTTGCCTGTTTCGGTAATGGTCACTTCCAGCCGAGTATCAGGATTTTTGAGCAGCATAATTAAATCGCGGTTGATGGCGCTAGAGCCGCGATTTAGCCAAAAGCCATAGGTGCGCGGCGAATTAAAGCGACTTTTACGAAAGACCACCTCATGGGCATCATCAAAATCCGGGTTGACGACGGCTTTCACGCTATCTTCCATGTCGCCTGACCGCAGCACGATAGTAACTTTGCCGCGTAATTTTTTGAGTTCGCTCATCTCAAATTCGGCACGAATACCCACGATGCAGGTGCCATTGGGGGTGAGTTCAGTATCTTTGGTAAATTCAATGGTTTTGGGGTGTTTCGCCCGGATATTGGGGTGTCCGTAGCAATAAAACGTATAGCTGAGTGCGGAATCGGTCATAGGATTACATCATCATTATGCGGCTGAATTTTCTTGTGTAACAATTATACCAACAGTTGAGGATAAAATCCGAGCAGATTGGAAAATAAGATGCTGTTGTTTAATTTGCTAGAGGGTTGCAAAGGACAAGGTTTTGCTGCCTTGTCCTTATTTGTGTTTGAGATTTTTAGGCTTAGTCGCCGATTGCGGCAGGTGCTGCGGGTGCAGTATCCGGCGCAGCGGGTTCGTTCTCACGGAAGCGGTCAAGTTTCCCCGTCAAGCGGGCAATCAACAGCCAACCCCAATACATGACGAACACCATCAAATATTCAACCATCGGAATGCGAATCACTTCATTAACGAGATAGGGTGCGCGTAGAATGCCATAGGTGATTGCCACCGAGAGCAAAAAGCCCGCATAGAAAACATTCTTCACCCACGTTTTCAGCCCCAAGCCGTGCATCTGCGTGGCAATAAAAATCGCCAAGAAGCCAAACAGGAACATATACACAATGCCGCCGCCTTGGTTCAGCGCGACACTGGCAGCATGGGGCAGTACCAGAATTTCCAGTAAGAAGTTCCATTTGCGGTTAAGGTGCAGCCGCGTGAACATCAATGACCCTTGGAACATCACCAGCATCACTTGGAGGAAACCCACAATATGCCCAATGGTGGGAATCATGGGGTGAAACCAGAAGGTGTAGATAACGGCAAAGCTGAAGGCATATCCATGATAATCGCGCATCCAGCGATAAAATTCTTCACGGAATTTGACTTTGCGCCCGAAGAATAAGCCGCGCCGTCGATTTTCCATCGCTAAGATAACGAACAGCATCATAATCACGGTGAATTGGGCTGTCCACGACGGCAAATCTTGGGCGATGCCATCATAAAAGAACATCGTTTGTAGGTAATGCAGCACGATAAAAATCGCATTAATGGCTAACGCAATGATATTCACCGGACGCAACGTATCGCCATATTTGCGCGGCGAGCGTTCAATTGCCCACCAAATCGTCAACCAAATCAGGATTTGATGCACCCCAAAACCCAACCATGCTGTAGCGCGGCTTAAAAAGGTGGGATTGGCAAGTTGCCATTCATAGAAAAAACCGCCTTCGTTGGTATCCGGCACTGCCAATTCAAATTGCAGCAGCCATGTTCCCAAGAGCAAAATTGCCAAACACATCACCACCGAAAAGATGATGCTGCCATTGATGGCAACCCGGTCTTTGATATGGGTTGGAAAAGATAATTGCATGAGCGTCCCTCGGTATGAAGCAAAATTAGTTTCGAGAGCTAATCATGCAGGATATAGCTTAATGAATCTTAGGCGAAAGATAAGCACCAGACCAAGAGAAGATAAGAATTCGATGTGTCGCACGCTACTGGCTTGAATAATCCGCTTAAAATAACCCGCCAAGAGATTGCCTTTGCTAGGTATAATGCGGGCATCATTTGGCATGCCAAACTCAAAAACAGGCTGAACATGAGGCAAGGAATTTTATGAAACGGGTGTGGATGCTGCCCAAAACCGACTATCTGCCATTTGCTGAGATTGACGATCGCCGCGATGTGGCGCTTGTCACCAGTACACCCGCGTGGGACGCCGTAAAAGAATTGCTGCGGCTGAATGTCGTGTGGCGTTATGATGTGACCGAAGCGGACGAATCAGCGTGGTTAGCCGCCAATCAAACCCTGCGCGGTGATGTCGTCTATGCTGTCGGCGGTGGGTTAGCGGTGGATGCTGCCAAATATTTAGCTGCCAAACAGGGGTTGCCTCTCATCTGTTTGCCGACGGTGCTGTCGGTAGATGCCTTTTTAACGTGGGCATCGGGCGTGCGCGAAAATGGCTGTGTGACCTATATCGAGACGAAACCACCAGAACGCCTCATTATTGATTTTGCAGTGTTAGCGGCAGCCCCTTTAACCGTGCGGGCGGCGGGCATTTGCGATGTGTTATCTATCGCTACGGGCTTATGGGATTGGCGTTTTGCCCATGAGCGCGGCAAAAATCCAGCGCATATGCCGTATATCCCGTATGTGGATACAATCGCGCAAGGCATTTTACAAGGGTCTTTGGATTGTGCCGAGGCAGCCGGGCAAGGTGATAAAGAGGGCTTAAAACAATTGCTAGATTGCTTGGCGTTGGAAGTGCAGCTTTGCAACCAGATAGGGCATTCCCGTCCAGAAGAAGGCAGCGAACATTATTTTGCCTATTCGGTGGAAAATGTGATGGGGAAGGGGTTGCCACATGGCGATTTGGTGGGACCCGGCATTGTGTTGATGGCAGCATTGCAAGGACAAGCAATTGCTCCGCTGAAAAAAGCCCTGTTGGAGTGCGCTATTCCCTTGACGAACATTCCACCGGATGTTATCACTGCCACCCTTAAAGACTTAGCTGCTTATTCAACACGTCACAATCTGCCTTATGGCATTGCTCATGAAATAACCGACGCTCATCTGACGCAACTGCCGTCACTGGCGTAATCACCCATTCTATTTTTGCCATAGCGCCGATTTGAATGGCGATCTAACCACTGGGCAAGGCATTTGCCCGGCAATACTTTTTAATTTTGGAGACAAACCATGACACAAGGCTTTACACTCTGGCTCACCGGTTTATCCGCTGCGGGCAAAACGACGATTGCGATGGCACTGGAACAGGAATTATTGGGGCGCGGACTGCGAATTGAACGACTGGATGGGGATACGGTGCGGCAAGGCTTAACCCGCGATTTGGGCTTTAGCAAAGCCGACCGCGATAAAAATATTGAGCGCGTGACCTATGTTGCGAAATTGTTATCGCGCAATGGCGTTGGCGTGATTGCCGCGTTTATTTCACCGTATCGGGAAGCCCGCGCTAATGCCCGCCGCGAAACCACCAATTTTATCGAAGTCTATGTGGCAACCCCGCTGGATGTGTGCGCTGCCCGCGATGTGAAGGGATTATATGCCAAAGCCTTCTCTGGCGAGCTAAAAGAATTTACAGGCGTGAATGACCCTTACGAAGCGCCCCTATCGCCGGAAATTATAGTTCATCCTGAACACGATACGGTTGCGGAGAGCGTGCAGCATATTTTGGATTATTTGGAAGCACATGGCTTCGTTCCCGCTGCTGCTATCGTTCTGAACGGAAATAAGGCATAACCTATGACGTATCCATTGATTTTGCCGCATGGCGGCACCCTCATAAATCGCTTGTTGACGGGCAATGCCCGCGCTGAGGCGTTGTCAGCAGCGCATTCGCTCATCACAATTCCTCTCAGCGAAACCAACTTGGCAGACCTCGAAATGCTTGCTATTGGCGCACTTAGCCCTTTAACTGGATTCATGGGCGAGGCAGATTATCTTGCAGTTCTCAAGATGATGCGGCTGACCAACGGCTTGCCCTGGACAATTCCGGTCACATTGGCAGTCAGTGCGGCTTTGGCAGACCAAATTGAGCTTGGGCAGCGCGTGACATTGGCACAAGCCGGGCAGCCCTTGGCGCTGATGCATGTAACGGAAAAGTATCGTTATGCCCGCGAAGCCGAAGCACAGCAGGTTTATCGCACAACAGACGCCGCACATCCCGGTGTTGCCCGCTTGTACCAACAGGGGGAGGTTTATTTGGCAGGGGACATTGATGTGATAGAGTTGCCTGCCAAAAATCGCAGCGAATTTGCTGATTTGCGCCATACCCCAGCGGAAACACGGCGTATTTTTGCTGAACGCGGCTGGCGGCGCATTGTTGGCTTCCAAACGCGCAATCCCATTCATCGTGCCCATGAGTATATTCAAAAAACAGCGTTAGAAATTGTGGATGGGCTGCTGCTGCATCCGCTGGTGGGCGAAACCAAAGCCGATGATATTCCGGCAGACATCCGCATTGAAAGTTACAAAGCGATTTTGGATGTTTATTATCCGCAAAACCGCGTCTTGTTGGGCGTTTTTCCGGCAGCGATGCGGTATGCTGGACCGCGAGAAGCGATTTTTCATGCGATTGCCCGCAAGAATTATGGGTGTACGCATTTTATCGTGGGGCGTGACCATGCGGGTGTGGGCAAATATTATGGCAGTTATGATGCCCACTATATCTTCGATGAATTTACGCCGGAAGAAATTGGCATTATGCCCTTATTCTTCGAGCATACATTTTATTGCAAACAGTGTGATGGCATTGTCAGCCTCAAAACGTGTCCGCATGACAGCACGCAGCATATCACCCTCAGCGGGACACAAGTCCGTGAGATATTAGCACGCGGCGAATTATTGCCCACAGAATTTACGCGCCCAGAAGTCAGCCGCGTGTTGATGCGGGCGGTGCAGGAAAAAATGGCATAATCGCAAAAATCAACATCAAAATGGCGTGGTTTTGCTCCTGCGCCATTCGATGATACCTGAATCGCTTGGTTTTCTGGATTAAGTTCGCTAGGTGGTGCTGCGTCACCTAGCTTGCATTATTGGGAAAGGGTAGCGAGAAGCGCCGTCGCTTGTTGCAATTGCGGCGTTTCTAATATCCAAGCCGCCGCCGAAAAAATGGGCAAACTCAAAGATGAAATTGTCTCACCTATCCCAGAAAATCAAGCGATTTACAATCAACTTTACGCTGATTACAAGACGCTCTACGATTATTTTGGGCGCGGCGCAAACGATGTTATGAAATGGTTAAAAGCCATCAAACGTGCGGCAGTGGCGGGGTAAGGGTTTTTATTCTTTCCTCAGCAAATTTTGAGAAATTTTTTGAACCATAGAGAATACCGAGCGCACTGGAAAAACCTTTGTGCCTTTGTGGTTCATTGTGTTTTTTTCGCGTTCATGATTCAATTATCCCTATCATCTCCACCCCCCGATACCCACGCTGCCTAAAGTGTGGTATAATTACATCAAGGTAATTTTTTTGCTCCACAACGGTGATTTAACAAGCTGCCTCTTTTTTGCTGTACCACCAAGTTTGATGAACCCTGTTGAATCTTCGTGACTGTCTGGACAAGATTCAGTCCTCCCTGCTCATTAAACACAACCCCTCGGACGCTGGTCTATTGTAGTGCGTAGATACGGGCTGAATGCTGGCTGATAGGTATTCACATCCATCCTCTTTTCTTATACAGGTTCGTGTATTGATAGCATAGGAGTTAAACCAATGAAATTCGACATGAATATGGTCAAAATTTTAGGCATGATTGTCATTATGGTGGGCGCTGTTGCCGGAGCAATAAACACACTCGGCTCTGATTCTTATAGTGGCGCAAACCTGACTTTCCCGACAGCGGGCAGTTCCATCACCGTTGTTAATCCATCGGATGCGGGCATTGCCGCCCAATTGCTGAGTACCGGGGCGCGGTCATTTCGTGTTACTAGCACAGCGGATGGCATTGCCGGCAGTTCAGCGTCAGAAGGCACCGGCACGGCTCGCGTGAACACCCGTGATATTGTGCTGCCACCGGGTGATACGACCTTCATTGTGACGGGCGGGTCTGGGGTAGCTTTTACTGCCGTGACCGAAACCATCCTCACTGCCACGATTCAGCGTGTTAGCGAAGGCACTGCCCGCGTGGTGATGTTGGGTGCGATTGCGATAGTTTTATTCGGATTATATTACATCTCTGGCACAACCAATCATGCGTTGGTCAAACGGCTGATGGGGCGCACAACGCCGCTGCCAGTGGTTGCCGCAGCCGGCTCGGATGCCAGCCAAGGCACCACACTACGCGGCTATGGCGATAACCTCAAACGCTAGTCTCGCTTGCCTATGCTTTATAAAAAGCTAGGGAAAACACTTTTGGAGATGGGCAGTGCTTGTCTCCAAAAGAATAGCGGCATCCTCTTTAGAACTTCACTCGCATTCATCATCAACATTTTTCTATCATAAGCTGGCATGAATGCTGATGCTGCTTTCGTACACCCCTTAGCCCCGTCTTTTAGTGGAGTTGTGTCTCATCCTTTAGGATGATTTTTGCCTATGATGCAAACAATGTGCTGCCATTGGATGCATAATAATACAATTGTCTATACCAAAGACATGGCTGACCGAAGGCGAGTCATTTTATGGATAACCTGAATGAAAAAATTACGACTATTCAAACTTGGATTGATGATCTTCGGCGCAACCAAGACGGCAATCCACTTGTAACCGATGCCAGCGATGAAGACACCCTCGTAAATGCCGTTTTTGATATGCTTCGCATCGGCAATTCACAACCACCGGTAGATCCGGGTTTATCAGTAAATTATGCCGATTTGGAAAGACAAGTTGAGGAGCAAACGGCGGCACTGAGCCAAGCCACCACTGCCTTAAAAAGCCAAATTAATGAGCGCGAAACAGCCGCCCGCAAGTTACGAAAAGCCTATAACAACTTAGAGAAACATCTGCAAGAACACATTGCCTATCAAACACAGCTAAACCAACGTCTCCAAGAACAGATTAACGCCCAAAAACAAACCCAAGCCCTTGAACACGAAGAACGGGTATTGACAGAAGCCCTGCGCGATACTTTGGCGACCATAAGCAGTACGCTCGATTTGGATAAAATCCTAGATCATATCCTCGATACTGTCAGGCGGATTACCCCCTACGATGGTGCTAATATTCTGTTTGTGGAGTCTGATTTGGTGCGGATAGTCCGGCAAAGAGGTTATGTCGAAAAAGGATCGGATCAAAAATGGCTCACGCAGCGTATTCCAGTGAAGAAACTGGTTGCGTTGCAAGAGTTGATTGAGATTGGCAAACCGCTGGCAATTGCCGATACCACGGCTTCACCACTGTGGATCGGTTTTCCTGATTTAGACTGGGTAAATTCGAATGTGATTGCGCCTATTCGTTTGAACGGGGAAATTTTGGGGTTTCTTTCGCTGGATAGTGCGACTCCCGGTTTTTTTACACAGGTTCAAGCAGAACGTTTGCAAACTTTTGCCGATCAAGCTGCTATCGCCATCCAAAACGCCCGGTTGCTGGATCGGGCGAAACAAACGGCAGTCACCGCAGAACGGAATCGTTTGGCAAATGAATTACACGATACCATTTCGCAAACGTTGTGGTCAGTGAGTTTGATTACAGAGCGCCTGCCGGCAATCTGGGAAAATGACCAAGAGAAAGGACGACTGAGCCTTATCACGGTGAATCAACTGGCACAAAGCGCCTTGGAAGAAATGCGGGTACTGCTGCTGGAACTGCGTCCGTCGGCAATTACAGATAAAAAACTTGGCGATTTGATTCGTCAAATTGCAGGAATCATCACCCACCGCACTAACCTGGCTATTTCAGTCGAGGTAGACAAGCAAGAGCCAGTCCCGCCAGATGTCCATTTTGCGCTCTATCGGATTGTTCAAGAAGCCCTCAATAATGTTGTGTTACATGCTTCAGCCAGCCATGTGAAGCTATATTTTAATAGCCATGACGGAAAACTTGAACTGACTATCCAAGACGATGGTCAGGGTTTTGACCCGCTTAACGTGAATTCTAATCGTTTAGGGCTAACTATCATGAAAGATCGCGTCCAAAACATCGGCGGAGTTATCGAAACCATCAGCAGCAAAAATAGTGGGACGCTTATCAAAGTGTTCTGGGCAGCCCCTAGCAGTGAATAAGTGTGTATATGTAAGCGGCATAACCTACCCGTGAATGACGCATAAAGGAGATGGAAATGGTCACATCAAAAACGATAAAAGTAGTGATTGTTGACGATCATGCCATGTTGCGTAGGGGTTTAACCGTATTTTTAGAAAGTTATCCAGATCTTCAACTCATTGGCGAAGCCAGCAATGGCAAAGAAGGAATAGCCCTGTGCGCTGCTAAACACCCGGATATTGTCTTGATGGATTTGATGATGCCTATCATGGATGGGATTACTGCCACCCGTCACATTCGCCATGATTTCCCGGATATTCAGGTGATTGCGCTGACCAGCTTTGGTGAGGAGCGCCTGATTAAAAGTGTTTTGGAAGCCGGGGCGATGAGTTATTTATTTAAGAAGATTTCCGCAGATGATCTTGCCAAAGCTATCCGTGCCGCTTACAAGGGTATGTCTACCTATGCCACAGAAGTTACCGAAATACTGGTTCGTTCTATTCGGCAACCTGAATCGATATTTAAGCATTTGACGCCCCGCGAACATGAAGTGTTGACATTGATGGTGAAGGGCAGAGGCAACAGCGATATTTCAGATGAACTTTTCATCAGTTCCGCGACGACAAAATCGCATGTCAGCAGCATTCTGAGCAAGCTAGGCGTCACCAATCGTATTGAAGCCATTGTCTTTGTATTACAGCATAATATTAATTTAGAGACTTTCTACATCCCATAATATAACATTGCGAGTTTACATATCAAAACCTCATCCTTTAGGAGGATGCCATACCCCCTCCGTGAACGATGTTTCATTAGAGTATAAATTTTATAATGAATGTAATCTCTACAGAAGCACAAATCCACACTGTGTTAAAGCTACTGGCTTTAATACTCATCCCCTTCTACTCTTTAGTGTGGTCATAATACCCTAAGATAAAATATGAAATTCAATCAATCG
>JALHOR010000105.1 GCA_022842885.1 Anaerolineae bacterium | reverse complement strand
AGGCAAGCCAACACTGCTATAATCTCTTTCATGGGATTCTCAGTTCCTGGACTGTTAGAGACTATCCACTTTACTGAGAATGCCCCTTTCCGCTAGATGCGCTTTTGGCGAAGGTATTGGTGGTTGCTTTCTATTCCAGTTGCCTTATACAATGGCGTCTTTAGTGCAGCCAGATTATTTTAGCTTGCTTCAGGAAGCCAGATTTTGCGAATTGCCTTTTATATCAGCACTCATGGTTTTGGTCATGCCGCCCGTGAACAGGCGGTGATTCAGGAATTGGCACAACGCGGCGTCCAAGTGTATGTGCGAACTGCCACACCTGCAAAATTTTATGCGGCTGCCCATCATTATCATCAGGAACGCTATGATATTGGTGTTATCATGCCCAGCGTCATGCAGGTGGATGCGGCGGCAACCTTCGCGTGGTACAGCGATTTTCTGCAACGCCAACCGGAAATTATTGAGCGTGAAGCGGCATTCATCCGGGAGCAAGCCATTCAATTAGTGGCGGTGGATATGCCGTCGATTGGTTGCGAAATTGCGGCGCGTGCCAATGTGCCATCGGTAGTCTTGACGCATTTCACTTGGGATTGGGTCTATGAACATTATTTGCCCGATTTTCCCCATTACCAATTCATTGTAGATAGCATCAAAGCCAGTTATGGCAAAACCACGCTGGCGCTGGAGATGCCTTTCGCCCATGAATTGGATATGTTCCCGCATGTTGAAAAGATTCCGTTGGTTATCAACCCCATCACCAAAACTCGTGCCGAAATTTGTGCTGATTTTGCGATTCCGGCTGACCACAAAATTGCTTTGCCCGGCATGGGTGGGCAAGGCTGGGGCAGCGGCGATATATCGGCACTGCGCGATTTTAAAAATTGGATTTTTTTACTCACGCCCGATGCCTATGAACAAGTCAAAGCCATTCCCCACTGCCGCTGTGTGCCAATGGATTATCCCGGTTATCATAATCTGATTGCCGCCGCCGATGTAGTCATTGGCAAAGCGGGTTGGTCAACCATTGCCGAAGCCATTGGACACCGGACGCCAATGATTTATACCCTCAACGACAATTGGCGCGAAAATAGCATTTTGGATGCCGCCCTGCGAACCTATGGCAGCAGCCTGTATATCCCAAAAGCAGATTTTGAACAAGGGGCGTGGCTGATGGCTTTAGATGCCTTTGCTAATCGAACCCATGTTTGGCGCGATATTGCCACCAACGGCGCCGTCATCGCCGCCGAAAAACTCATCAATATGCTGGGGTCGGATTAGACAGCGGAACGACCCATGACATTTTCTCGCTATGATTTAGTTGCGCTCGTTTGTTTATGTCTATTGGCAGCGGGATTGCGCTTGCTACCCGTTGGGGTTAATTCGTTTGCCAGCGATGAAGCCCGCGTCAGTTTATTGGCACTGGAAACGGCGCGGGGCGAACAATTGGCACGTTTTGGCATTGCCTCGTCGGCAAATGCCCGCAATCTACCCGCCTCTATTTATGCTTTTGTCCCGCCTTTTTGGTTGACCAGCGATGTTTTGCTTGTGACATGGTATGTCGCGCTGTTGAATATCATCAGCATCCTAGGGTTATGGGCAGTGCTGCGGCGATATTATGGGCGTTGGGCGGCTTTTCTAGCGGGTTTATGGCTGGCTACTAATCCTTTCGCGGTGGTTTTTTCTCGCAATATCTGGACGCAAAATTTGCTGATGCCGCTGGCGACCCTATGGTTTATCACCGCATTCTTGGCTATCACAAGCGAAAAATCACGGCAGCGTTTTGGGCTAATTGCGCTCAATATGGCAGTTGCCGGGGTAGCCTTCCAAGTGCATCTTGCTGGATTAACCTTAATTCCAGCGGCGCTATATGTTTTTTTGCGTTTTCGTTGGTGGCGTTTTTTGACTCCGGTTATCTTGGGTGGTTGCTTGACGTTGCTGCCGCTGCTCCCGTTTTTATATCATGCCGCGTGTTGTGCGCCTGAACTCATCAACGAATATCGGGCGGCGGCAGGCGGCGGTGATAGCGCCATAGATACACAATCGCTGCTGTTCACGTTGCGAATTGCTGTGGGGTATGATTGGGCATATATGGCTGATGGCGATTGGAACGTCGCGGCAAAATCGCTACCGTTAGCCTTGTTGGCAGGCAGTGTCGTTATCAGCGGCATCTTCAGTGGCATTGCGCTTCTCGTGGGCAACCGTTTAAAACACGTCCCAGTTGACCTTAGCGGCGCTCCTAAATCCCAAAAAATCCTCGTTGAACTGGCAGTGGTTCTGCTCATAGCGACGATTATCACCTTCGCGTATCATAGTACCCCTGCCCGTTTGCATTATCAGCTTGGCGCACTCCCCGCTATGGCGCTATTGATAGGTACTAGCATCACTTTTTTCATGCCAAATTTAGCGACCGTATCCGTCAAAAGACATCGGGTATCGTGGCTGTTTAGCTCAGGCATCTGTCTGACGATTGGGTTGCTGGCTTGCATTTGGTCAATCCAACTCAGCCAAGCATTCACGCAAATTCAGGATAAAGTCGCACCGAATGGCATTGGCTCATTATTGAAAGCGCCGTATCAGGTGGTGCAAGCTATTCCCGATGATGCGCCGATTCTTGTTCACACCGTCAGCGATGATGTCACCAATCGCGGCGAACCAGCGACATGGGCAGTCTTGTTGTGGGAACGGGAACATCGTGTGATTGATGGTTGGTCAGTGCTGATTTTGCCGCCAGAACCTGCCTATTTTTTGAGTGAAGAATCCTCTATTCCAGCATGGGAAGAATTGGATGCAGCGGGCTTGATAACCGAATCGCGTTATTTCTATCCAGTTGAAGGAATGCCCAGTTATTATCTGACCCGTTATGCGGCAACGGCTGCACCCCAAGGCTTTACGGCGCTCCCAACACCGATTGCTTTTGAAAATGGCTTGACATTGGTCAGTTGGAAAGCCCGCCAGATGGTGGATAGGCTACGTTTGTCTACATTGTATCGCATTGAATCGCTGCCAGCGGCGGGCATGTATCGCCAATTTACCCATTTACGCGATGCGGCTACTTTGACTGCCGAACAACCGCTGCTCATTGCGGATGTGCCACTGTCTACCCACAATTGGCGCATTGGCGACACATTAATTGTGATAGCAGATTTTTTTCCAAGTGCGCCGGGTGAATTTTGGTTTGACGTCGGGCAATATGAGGCTGCCCAAGGACAGCGTTTTCCCCGCCAAGATGGGCAAGGCGATAGCCTGCGACTCGGAACGTTTATAGGGCAATAAGCCGCGTTTGGCAAAATTTGTGATGGATAAGGGGCTGCACTAAAAACGCATTTTTATTGCTTGACTTGCGAATAACTCTTTCGTTATACTGTCCTACATGGATACGATACATGACATTGCCTTGAATGCGATGATGCAACTGCCGCTGTGTACTACGACTGACAGACGGCTGTTGTTCCATGCATAAACAGCAAACCGTAAAAACCAAAACCGTCTGTCAAGTTGACAGGCGGTTTTTTTTATTCAATCAAAAAGGATGTACACCAGAAGGGTAGCTGAACCATGGCAAAATACATTCACGTTTCGGTGGCGTGGCCCTATTCCAACGGGGATTTGCACGTTGGGCATTTGGCAGGCGCTTATCTGCCCGCCGATATTTTCGCCCGGTATCATCGTCTAAAAGGCAATCATGTCCTCATGGTTTCCGGCTCAGATAGTCACGGCACGCCCATCATGGTCGAAGCCAACAAACGCGGGATTACACCGCTGCAATTGTTCGAGCAGTATCATGAACGCTTCTTGCTGACGCAGCAAAAAGTGGGCATTAGTTATGATTTGTTCACGCATACCGATACGGAAAATCATCATAAAATTGCCCAAGATTTTTTTACCCTGTTGTTGGAACGGGGGCATTTGCGCGTGGAAAAACAAACCCTGCTCTACAGCGAACTTGACCAGCGTTTTCTGCCGGATAGGTTCGTAGAGGGTGAATGTTATATCTGCGGCTATAAAGAGGCTCGCGGCGACCAATGCGATAACTGCGGCAATTTGATGGACGCCACCAAATTGATTAATCCCCGTAGCAAAGAAAATCCCGACGATAAACTGATTCCCCGCGATAGCGACCATTATTTTCTGGCGCTGGAACAATTTATTGAACATATTGTGGCGTATATCAACAGCCACGCCGGGCATTGGCGACCCAATGTGGTCAATTTTAGCCTGAATTTTGCCAAAGATTTACGCGGACGCCCCATCACTCGCGATATTGATTGGGGTATTGCGATTCCGTTAGAGGGCTGGTCGGGTAAAAAAATGTATGTCTGGTTTGAGGCGGTCATGGGCTATTTTACTGCCAGCGTGGAATGGGCAAACAATATCGGCAAGCCGGACGAATGGAAAAAATGGTGGTATAACCCGGATGCTGAAATTTATAACTTCATTGGCAAAGACAACATTCCGTTCCATACCGTTATTTGGCAAGCGGAACTGTTGGGTGTGAACGGGCTATACAATGATGGCGATACCACGCCGCTGCAACTGCCGTATGATGTGCCAGCCAACGAATTTATGAATATCGAAGGCAAGCAGTTCAGTAAATCGCGCAATTGGGCAATCTGGTTGCCAGATGTGTTAGACCGCTACCAAGCCGATGCTGTGCGTTTTTATGTGACGCGCACCATGCCAGAAACGCACGATAGCGATTTTTCGTGGGAAGGCTTTTTCTCGTCTACCAATAACGAATTATTGGCGGCGTGGGGCAATCTGGTGAATCGTGTGACGGGTTTCAGCTACAAACGGTATAACGGTGCTGCCCCAGTAGTGGATCAATTGCTGGAAATAGATGAAGCGTTGATTGCTAAAATCGAAGGCGGCTTTGAGACTGTTGGGGGTTTGATTGAACGAGTCAAATTGCGCGAGGCGCTCAAAGAAGCGATGAGTTTAGTCCGTGACGTGAATGCCTATTTGGATGAACGCAAACCCTGGACGACCATCAAAGAAGATGTGAACGATGCCGGGCGAGCAATTTATACGGCACTGCGGGCGATTGATAACCTCAAGACGCTGCTTGCGCCGTTTTTGCCGTTCAGTTCGCAGCAAGTGCATGAAATCTTAGGCTACGACGGGCAATTATTTGGCGATTTGAAGATAGAAGAATTTCACGAAGGACAGCGTAGCCATAAGGCGCTCGTTTATGATGGCACGCCCGCCATTGGCAAATGGGAAAAAAGCCAGTTCGCACAGGGACAGCCCTTACGCGAACCGCAGCCTTTATTTGTAAAACTAGACGACAGCATCATCGAGACAGAACGGGCGTATTTGGGACAACCGCGTGATGAAAAGCCGATTGTGCTGTAAAACGCTGGCGCTCAACACCCTAGCTACTCCATGAATTAGGGACGCCACACAGGATAAAGAGCGTCGCTATCGCCTTCGGTGATGCGGCGCTTATTTGTGCCATCGGCATCCATCACATAAACTTGCCAATTGCCCATCTCATTCGATATATAAGCAATTTGTGTGCCATCCGGTGACCAGACAGCACCCCCATTAAATACAGTATCGGCAACCGCCCGTTTTTCACTGCCATCGGGGTTCATGAGGTAGAGATTCAAGACACCTTGTAGCAGGGCATCGTTTTCATCAAAAATATATAACAGCGTTGTGCCATCCAATGACCACGCCGCCCGAATTTCATCCCATTCACTGTCGGTCAAGCGAGTGTCGGCATTGGTTGCCAGCGTATACAGATAAATATCCTCGTTGCCATTGCTATCCGTACTGCGGGTGATGCGCGTGCTATCCGGCGACCAAGCCCCAAACCAATCGCGTGCGCCGCTGTTGGTCAAGCGTTGGGCATTGTCTATCGTAAATTCAACGTCTAAAGCAATGATATAGTGTTCCAGATTCAAATCGCGCAGCGATGACCATAATAACGTCTTGCCATCGGGCGACCATGCCGGATCCCAATCAAAACGTTGTTCCTGCACCAGCGTAAACACGGCTTGCAGAATATTCAGGCTACGTAAATCGCTGCCATCGGGGTTGACTTGTGTGGGACCCATCTCTGCCGCTGAAAGCCGATTCGATAAAAAATTAATCTGCCCGCCATCCAGCGCCCAAGATGGGAAAACATCATGCGCTTCGGGCATCTCGGCTGTGAGGTTGCTGAGTGTGCCATCTGCTGCCAGCAAAAAAATGTCCCAAGCCCCGGCGCGGTTGGACATAAATGCCAAATCATGACCCGGCACGCCAAACGGCACATCCTCACTGCCCACCACCAAATCAGCATTGCGAATGCTTTGGGTGAGGATAAAAACAATGATGACGGCTGCTGCCACCGCCACCAGCAGCAACGATACCAGAATACGGCGTCTAACGCTCATGTTCAATATCCAGACGCACAAATTCGACTTGGATGCAGCGATTCATGGCAATGGCTAATCCAGCCGATAAAGCCCGATTCAACGCTGTTTCACTTTCTACGCCTAACTGCGCCCAAACCACTTTTGCCCGAATCGCAATGGCTTCACTGACGATTTCGGGCAAAAATTCGCTGCGCCGAAAGACATTGATAATATCCACAGGCACATCAATATCTTCCAGCGCGGCATAACAATGCACACCATCAATACTTTTGGCTTCAGGGTTGACGAGCAGCACATGATACCCGGCTTGGCGTAAAAAGCGGGCAATCTGATAACTGGTACGATGTGGTTTATCCGAATGCCCCACCACGGCGATTGTCCGCGCTTCTTTTAAAACAGCGGTCATGGCAGCATCATCATGATTCAAGTAGGACATGGCTCAGAGCATTTCTGCTATCATGACGAAATTCATGAGTGTTCCTGTGCCTGTTAAATCCCCTTTATTGAACAAACAGCTAATCTCCGCGCCACCTTTGCTATTGGGCAACACTTCAAAAATGGTGATGAGTGTGCAAGATTGCCAGCCATCATCGCCTTGGAAAACGGCACTGGCAGGGGTAACTGCCATCACATCATCGCTGCTGCTGGAACTGAGCGTATAATAAAAGCCTTCATTAGTGGCGCGGTTGGTCGCATGGGCGCTAAAATTCACCGTCACTTTGACCAAACTGCCCGCTTTTAAGCCTGTCACTTTAAGCACCGGCGTTTCGCTGCTGCCACCCGGCACAATATCCCAAACCCCTTCGCGTGAAACAAAGAATGCCATTGGTCGTCCCTGCTCTGCTTATGTACGAACACTCTCTTTATTATACGGCGCAGCACAGGTTTTGGCACATTGTTTGCTTTCCCTTTAACCGAGTTTAATCTTTGACGGGTTCATCAAACTGGTCAATCAGAATCATATTGCCATCGGGGTCGGTAAAACTGATGTGCGCTGCCCCAGTGGTGGTCTCGTCGGCTTCCAATGCTAAAGTGACATGATTCGCCTTTAACACTTTTTGGATGCTGCGAACATCGGGTGGATTAAAGGTCAACAAGTTGCCTTCAAACATGCCTTGGAACAAGCCGATTTTGGTGCTGCCATTTTTGAGCATCAGCCAATTATCTTCTTCTTTGCCATCAAACACGGTAAAACCGAGCAGTTCATAAAATTTGCGGGATGCTTTAATATCTTTCACAGCTAAACTGACTGAAAAAGTCCCTAGATTCATAGCACACCTGTCATTTGTATTGTGAATATATGTTCGGTAAAAGCATTTTTATTGTAAAAATAATTTTTCTCGTTGTCAATCACCCAATCACAAAAATTGTTTAGATGATTGCTGTTATCATCCCCAATTTGCGTTATCATGAAAACAATCAAAAAATCGAATCTCGAATAGATTAAATTTAAAGGAGCATTAGCGATGGCAGAGGTCGTGATTGTAGACGCAATTCGTACACCTGTAGGCAAAAAAAATGGATGGCTGCGTGAGCAACACCCGGTCAAATTGGGCGCTCATGCTGTGAAAGCCTTATTTGAACGCACCGGACTAAAACCAGAACAAGTCGAACATGTGATTTTTGGCTGTGTGAGCCAAGTCAGCGAACAGACATTTAATCTGGCGCGTAATGTTGTTCTGGAAGCTGGAATGCCAATTGAAATTCCTGCGACCAGCATTGATTTTCAATGTGGCAGCAGCCAACAGGCGGTGCATCTGGCGGCGGCAATGGTTGCTAGCGGGCAAGCGGATATTGTGATTGCGGGCGGCGTGGAGAGCATGACCCGCGTGCCGATGGGGGCGAGCTTGGGCAATGGGCAGCCGTTTACCGATAATATCATGGAAGAACACAACATGATTCCGCAGGGCATCGCCAGCGATGAAATTGCCCAAAAATGGGGCATCACCCGCGCGGAAGTGGATACGCTGAGTTATCAAAGTCATATGAAAGCTGCCAAAGCCACCGAAGCGGGTATCCTGCAAAAAGAAATTGCGCCACTCCAAGGCGTAGATGACAATGGGGCGCTGATGACGGTTACGCATGACCAAGGTTTTCGGGCGAATGCCAACCCGGAAAAAATGGGGCAGTTGCAGGCAGTCTTTACCCCTACGGGCGTAACCACTGCCGGGAACAGCAGCCAAATTAGTGATGGTGCTGCCGCCATCTTAGTGATGACTGCCGATAAAGCCCGCGAATTAGGGCTGCACCCCCGCGCTCGTATCGTTGCCAGCGTCACGGTGGGCAGTGACCCGCATTTGATGCTGACAGGACCCGTGCCTGCTACCAAAAAAGTCTTAGAAAAAGCGGGCATGACACTTGACCAAATTGATTTGTTTGAAGTCAACGAAGCGTTTGCCACTGTCGTAAAGATGTGGGAAAAAGAAATGGGCGCTGATATGGACAAAGTGAATGTTCATGGTGGCGCGATTGCCTTGGGGCATCCCTTGGGAGGCAGCGGCGCTCGCCTGATGACCACTCTGATTAACGCGCTGGAAACGCACAATAAACGCTATGGGTTGCAAACCATGTGCTGCGGCGGCGGCATGGCAACCGGCACCATCATTGAACGCTTGAATGGCGATAATTAGAGGTGGCTTGACGTATGATTTTTCATAGGGTCGAGGCACGCCTTGACCCTATAGCAACATACTTTTTATGCAATCTGGACATGAGCCACTGTGTTAGTTTGCCTCTTGGTTAGTGCTTCGTCTAATGAGTTTCGCAATGTCATCTATCAGGGCGAATTTCTAAATCCGCCCCTTCCATGCCTTCCAATAACCGATTATTTTATTTATCAAACACGCTCTTAGGACTCATCTCATGCTACGGTTTGCTATAATCTATGTTAGAGTGTGAATAGGTTTTGTTCTGATGATGGAGAATACATACTTTGTCTGCTAATGATCAATTGGAAACCCTGCTGCGACGGGGAATTCAGGCGGCACGCGCTGGAGATAGGGAAACTGCCCGCAGTCTATTGGAGGCGGTGATTGCCCGCGATGACAGCCATGAATTAGCGTGGATTTGGCTGGCGTCCACTGTCACCACCGTGCGAGAACGCCGTATCTGTTTGGAAAAAGTCCTGCAACTCAACCCCAATAATACCCGTGCCAGAGAAGCCCTAAATGCGCTGGTGGGTGTAGGGGGTGATAACGCTGTATTAGATAGTTCTGAATTAGAACGCCATGCCTCCCAGCAATTGAGCAGTTCGGAGCAAGCCGGAGCAGGCTTGCTGGCAAATCCGTTGGTCAGGATTGGCTTGATGCTGGCGTTGGTAGCTGGGCTATTTTTACTATCTACGGTGTTTTTTCGCACACCGGAGCCGCCGCCTATGCCTACAGATCGTCCACGTCCAACCCAAGCCATTATTCTGACACCGACGCCTGTCTTATCGCCAACTTTTTCCGGGTTGTTGGTCACCCGTGACCCGGCGACCCAAATGCTGCCGCCAACCTTTACGCCAACGCCAACAGAACTGCCTTCGGCAACACCGACACCCACCGATACACCCTTCCCGTTGAGCGAATTTGTGGTGTTTTATACCCAGCGCAATGCTGGACAGTCCCAACCGGGCTTGTATCGGGCATTGGGTGATGGCAGCGATGAACGCGGCTTGGTAGAAAATGCCACTGATGTTACGTTTGATTTTGGTGGACAAAATATCGCCTTCGTGCGCGAAGTGGTGTACGCCGCCAACGAAGAAACCGGCGAAACTGCCTCTACAGTCAATGAAATTTTTATCGCACCCGCCAATAATCCCAATAATGCCCGCCAAATCACAACCATTCGCACGCATTCGGCGCATTCCCCCACTTTATCGCCCGATGGTCGCTTGATTGTCTTCGTATCGAATTTTGATGGCGACGAAGAATTGTGGTTGATTGATGCTGGCAGTGGTGTTACGACGCAGCTAACGCAAAATGAATGGACTGACCGTGACCCGCATTGGTCGCCCGATGGTACGCTGCTGGTGTTCGCCAGTGACCAAGCCTCGCCGGGTTTGCTGGATATTTACACGCTGAATATCCTAGACCCTAGCGGCACTTATCCTGTAACCCGCTTAACCGATGATTCCGGTAGCAGTTACGCGCCACGCTGGTCGCCGGATGGCACGCGCATTGCCTATGTCAACGCTGAATCTGTGCGCGGAAATGTCTTTTTGATGAATGCAGATGGCAGCCGCCGCACGCGCCTAACACGCGATGCTGAAGCTGATGATCGTCGTCCCGATTGGACACCGGATGGGCAATTTGTGGCATTTCTTTCTAATCGAGAAGATGAGGTGTATCAAGTATATTTGGTGGATTTACGCGGGCGGGAGGTGCAGCGCGTGACCCAAGATGAGCGCGATATTACGGCAATGAGTTTTCAGCCGGATGTTCGTTTTCGCCTCAATTGAGTGTTTCCATTGGCATCAGTTACAGCACACATAGGGGAAGTTTCATGAGCGAGAAGGATGCAAACAAATTATTACAAGAAGCCCAAGCAGCATTGGATGTGGGGGACAAACGCCAAGCAATTGAATTGCTCAAACAAGCGGTGGAAATCAACCCAGAATTGCTGCCTGCGTGGCAGGCATTAGCGCCAATCTTAGAAAATAAAGATGAAAAGCGGATTGCCTTAACCACCATTTTGCGGTTAGACCCCGGCAATGAATACGCACAGTCGGAATTGCTGGTAACCGAAAAATCGGGGACTGCGGGTGCCGCTGAAGACGAAATTGTGCCGGGCATCACCCGGCGCGAAGCGCGGTTGGTGGGGATTGGGTTAACGGTTTTTACGTTGGTGGTGTGTGGTGCGGTTTTTCTCATCACCAGCACAATTAATGGTCAGCGGGCAGAAACGCAGCGCCAAGTAGCACAAGCCATTGCGAATGATACGGCAACCCAAGAAGCCGCCTTGGTGAATCAAACGGCTACGGCTGTTGAATTGACCGAAGAAGCGACGGTGATGGCAGCGACTCTATTTGCCCAAAGTTCCCCGACTGCGACGGCTTCGCCTACGCGCAGCCGCGCCGAATTACCCACACCTATCCCGCCAACGGCAACGCCTACACCCGTCGCCCTGCGGGTCTTGGGCGAAGCGCCTAATTATTTAGTAGGGCGCATTTTTGCGTGGGGCGGCGTCAATCCTGCCACCGATGATTTCCAGACTTTGCGGATTTATCCCGCTGGGGGCAATGGCACATTTAACGAATTTCGGAGCGAATTGTCCCAAGCCCCGGTGGCGGATAACAGCAGTAATCAGGTTTTCTATCTCAAGTATCGGCGGGAGAACGAATGGGAATTAGCATCCATTAATCCCAATGATGCCAACAGCCAAGCGATTGGCGTGACGCTGCGGTTGCCAGAGGGAGGCAGTATCATCAATCCATTGAGTCCCAGTGTATCGGCAGATGGCTCAAAAGTGGCGCTGGTCGCCCTGAATCTACAAGCTAACCGTAAGCTGGTGTATCTATTGGATGTTGCCACCAACCAAGTCACGGTGTTGACGCCACCCGATGGTGATTATACGTCGGTGGCTATTGCACCCGATGGCAGCAAAATTGCAGCAGTCCGTAATGATGGCACTGCAACAGATATTGTGTTGATTGATGTGTTGGATGCCACCAATAACTATCCGCGCACGCCGCTAACCACCGATGCCAATGGCGTTGTTGAAGAAACTTTAGATTTTGCAGCGGATGGCGCGACGATTGTTTTTGCTGGTACCGCCAATGGCAATACTGATTTGTATATACTGCGGCTGAGTGGGACAACTGCCGCAGGTATAGACCAACTCACGACTGCTACCTTGGCGAATCGGGAAATTTATCCTGTGTTCAGCCCCGACGGGCGCTATATTGTCTACGCTGCCAATCCCTCCGGCGTGAGCGATTTAAACCCGGATGGTGTCATGAATCTCTTTATTTTTGAGCTTGGCACGGGCAATACTTACCAATTAACAGGTGAATCAGATCCTGTTTTTCCGGGCAGTTGGTCAAATTAAGCGTGGGATTTTTGAATAGGGGCATATGCCAATATGCCCCATTCATCGGTTATTCGTCTCGTGCAAAAGGCAAATCTACATAAAAAATGGCACCCCCGCCCGGCGGAAAACCAGCACTGACGCTCCCGCCCATTTCCTGTGCCAATTGTTTGACAATCCACAAGCCCAAACCGGTACTGCTCTCACTCCCAGTCGGGCGCGTGCTGATGCGGCTAAACTCTTGGAATAATAAATGGCGTTCTTCAGGGCGCACGCCGGGACCTTCATCGGCGACACACAGGCGCAGATATTGCCCATTATGTTGCGTCCACAAGCGCACATGCGTTCCTGATGGGCTGAACTTGAGCGCGTTGCTGACCAAATTGCTGACAATTTGCAGCACGCGCCGAGAATCTCCCATAACCTGACCGCCCGTTTTACCGTAACTGAGGCGAATACTTTTGCTATCCGCAACCAATTGGTATTGGGCGATCACATTCATGATGACTTCAAATAGTTCTACGGTTTGCAGTTTGAGGCGCAAATTGCCCGTTTGGATGACCACCATATCCATAAAGTCATCAATGATAGCTTGCATATTCTTGACAGTTGCCCGCAGCGTATCCAGCGCAAAACGTGATTCTTCATCTGCATGGCGTTCTCGTAATGTATCCTCAACTAACTTTAAAGTATTCAGCGGGGATTTGAGATTATGCGCCGCCACACGCAGGAGTTCAGAACGCATGGTTTCTTGGTCGGTTGTTGCATATAAGTTTTTAGAATGTGCCAATAACAATTCGATGCGGGCTAACAACACCTCTTGCACTACAAATGGCACAATAAAATCAACACAGGTAAAACGCCCTAATACCTGAATAACTTCTTTAGAAACTTCTGGCAGCAGCAGCAGCACAGGCAATTGAGCAGTGCGCGGGTGTTGGCGCAATGCCTCTAGTGTTCCCTCTAAATGCGGCGTGAACAGGAAAATTAAATCGAAGTGGGTAGCGGTTTGGGTGTAAAGTGGCGCAATGTCTTCTAAAACAGTCACATGATAATGCTGCCGCAAGGTAGTATCAATAGCAGTTGGAATTGGTGTACCGACTACCGCAATGTGACTAGGATGAACATCAGGCATAATAATCCGATGGTGAAATGCCAGAGCGTGCATGAATGGTTTAATCCAAAAGGAACCTGATAAAAAGGTTGATTGATATGCTTGATATTATTATAGAACCAGATTCAGATGTGTCTGAATTAAGGTTCTCGTTTGGCAGTGAGTCATGATGACGAGTGTGTTAAAATTCCCCTACTAATGACGATTCAATGAACCCCAACGTGTGATACAGCTTATGGCATGGCGAATCCATATTTCTAATCAAGCATTACAACATCTCGATATTTTGCCGGGCAAAGCCCCGGTGTTGGCAGTTTGGCTGCGGCGGTCACTGGTACGGTTTTATGATATTGAAACCGGTACCTTCTTGGAGGAACGGCGGATTGCTCCCCCTGCGAGTAACAATCGGCAAGCGCCGGCGTGGCAGCAATTTATCGCCCGCTTGGGGGGACCCGATAGCCAAACCTTTTTGCCATATGTGGCGTTGAATGGGATAGACATTTATCTGTCAGATGATGGCAAATTGCGGTTGTATCAGGTGGGTGATGCGGAACTTTATTTGGAAATGGAAGGCAGCGAACAGCGCCTAGAAACCGACCCGGTGCGGCGCTTTGTGGCGCTGGATTTAGACCGCGCTTTGGGGATGGTGGCGGCGTTGGATGATGCCGGAAAATTACATTTATTCCAGCAAAATGTGCGTTTGGGCGTGTTTGATATGCAGCTAAATATCACGCCTGAACTACGCCCGGCAGTGGCGATTGCTCGCGGTGGCGGCAGCATTTATGTGACTGATGGGCAGCGATTGCTGCTCACCGATTCAAGTGGTGACATTCAGCAATCGCTGGAACTGCATTATGAAGTTGGACGGTTGGCATGTTCCCCGGTTGGTGGCATGTTGGCGATTAGCGATACAAGTGCGGGCGTGATTCGTTTGTATCGCGGCGAAGATTTGCAATTGACACATCAAAAATTTGCGGTTGATTTGGTCGCCACTGCCACCCAAGTACAACTCTTGGCAGAACTGCCGCCCATCGGGGCAACGGTGAGCGCCTTAGCGGCGTATGCACGGGGTACGATAGCATTTGCCCTATCGGGTGTGGTGTGTGTGAGCGAAGTCAATTATATGGATGCTCTGCCGCAGCCCCGACCCTTGTTATGAAACTAGGCGTCCCAACCTTTTAAGGACAATCCCAGCCCATTCTGAGATAAATATCCACAAGCAAGACCGCATTTGGCGCGTTATAATCTACCCAATGATAGGAATACATTACCTTAAAGGATACTGCACATGCACTATCGTGATTTAGGTCGGACGGGTTTTAAAGCCTCTACCATGAGCTTCGGCGCTTGGGCGATTGGTGGCTCTTGGGGCAGTGTGGACGATAATGAATCGTTGGCGGCGCTCAATGCCGCGTTGGATGCTGGCATGAACATGATTGATACTGCCGATGTGTATGGCGATGGGCGCAGTGAACGGCTCATCGCTAAAGTATTAAAAGCCCGCACCGACCCTATTTTTGTGGCGACCAAAGCCGGACGCCGCTTGAGTCCGCATACTGCCGATGGTTATAACCGCGAGAATCTGACGGCATTTGTGGAACGCAGCCTAAAAAATCTGGAGGTAGAAGCCTTAGATTTGGTGCAGTTGCATTGCCCACCTACCGAGGTGTATTATCGCCCGGAAGTGTTTGGCGTGCTGGATGATTTCGTCACGGCAGGCAAAATTCGTTATTACGGCGTCAGTGTGGAAAAAGTTGAGGAGGCGTTAAAAGCCATTGAGTATCCCAACGTCCAGACAGTGCAGATTATTTTTAATATGTTCCGGCTGCGTCCGGCGGCGCTATTTTTTGAGCAGGCACAAAAACGCCAAGTGGGGATTTTGGCGCGTGTGCCTTTGGCAAGCGGTCTGCTGACGGGTAAATTGACTCGGAACAGCACCTTTGCCAGCGATGACCACCGTAACTTTAATCGCTATGGACAATCTTTTGATGTGGGCGAAACATTTTCCGGCGTGGATTATGAACGCGGTTTAGACGCGGTGGAAGAAATCCGGGCTTTGGTACCAGCCGGTATGACGATGACTCAGTTCGCGCTGCGTTGGATTTTGATGTTTGAGGCTGTCACTTGCGCGATTCCGGGCGCGAAGAATCCTCAACAAGCGCAAGATAACGCAGCAGCGGCAGATTTGCCGGCTTTAACCGCTGACCAAATGCAGCAAATCGAGGCGATTTATGATCGTTATGCGCGTGAACAGGTGCATCATCGCTGGTAGCAATGGGCAGGTTGTGAGCAACTTCGCTGCTTGTTTTTTGTCTCGGTTGGACTACACTAAAACGTTATCTATCGTTTAGCTGAGGACAATGACGCATGGCGCGGCTCGCTTTTATAGAACGTTTGGCACAGTCAAAACCGCTTTTGGCAGATGGCGCGATGGGAACACTCCTGCACGCTGATGGCAATCATGCTATTAATGCCTGTTTTGATGCGCTCAATCTATCTCATGCTGACCTGATTCAGCAAATACACGCCCAATATATTGCTGCCGGAGCCGATTTAATTGAAACCAATACCTTCGGTGCGAATCGCCATAAATTAGGCGAGCATGGTATGGCGGATGATGTGTCCGCGATTTGCAGCGCCGCCGTAAAAATTGCCCAAGCTGCGGTGGCTGCCAGCGGACGTGAGGATGTGTATATCGCTGGCTCAGTTGGACCCATTGGTGTGCGCCTGAAACCCTATGGATGGCTGACTCCAGACGATGCCAAGAGCCTGTTTCAAGAGCAGATGACGGCGCTAGTGACAGCGGGTGTAGATGTCATTATCCTAGAAACCTTTGCCGACCATGAAGAATTGTTGCTGGCAATTGCTACCCTCCGTGCTTTGCACCCGCATTTTCCTGTGATTGCTCAAGCGACATTTTCTGCCGATAGATTGACTTATACTGGACATGCCCCCGCACGAGTCGCGCATGATTTGGCAAAAAGCGGTGCGACGGTGATTGGCGTCAATTGTGGTAACGGACCGGCACGCACTGCGACGATTTTGCAAGCGATGAAAAAGGCTGTTCCCAATGCCCATTTTTCAACAATGCCCAATGCTGGTTTCCCAGAGACAATTGGCAATCGGGTGATGTATCCTGCGACTGCCGATTATTTTGGCAATTATGCGGTCACATTCCAATCCATTGGTGCCAATATCATCGGTGGGTGCTGCGGCACAACCCCAGACCATATTGCTGCTATGCGGCAGGCATTGGACAATCCCACGCAGGCGATTACTCTGAGTCAACTGGCTGAACAAGAACCAGAAATTGTTGACTCTGTCCCAGAGCGCCCAACGTATTTGATGCAGCGGTTAAATGCCGGGCAATTCACGGTCACGGTTGAAGTGACACCACCGCGCAGCCACACCGTCGAAAATATGCAGCGGCAAATTCGGTTGCTGCGTGATGCGGGTGCGGATTTGATAGATATTGCTGATACCCCTGCCGCCAAAATGAAGATGAGCGCCTGGGCAGCCTGTTTTTTGGTGCAGGATAATATTGGGATTGAAACCGTGCTGCACTTCCCCACCCGCGGACGAAATTTGCTGCGCGTGCAGGGTGATTTATTGGCGGCACATGCCTTGGGCTTACGCAATTTGTTCGTCACGATGGGCGACCCCACGCGCATCGGAGATTACCCGGACGCCGCTGATAATTATGATATTGCGCCGTCGGATTTAATCCGGCTCATCAAACACCAGATGAACGCAGGCAAAGACATGGCGGGCAATTCGATAGGCAAACCGACTTCGTTTGTGGTGGGATGCGCTTTAAATATGGCGGCAGATGACCCAGACAAAGAAATCAAACTCCTGCGGAAAAAATTGGACGCTGGTGCTGATTTTGCGCTAGGGCAAGCTGTCTTTGACCCGCCGCGCGTGGTGGCATTCCGCCAACGCTACGAAGAATTGGAAGGCAAACCGCTGACACTGCCCGTCATCATGGGGGTGATGCCGCTGCACAGCCTGAAATATGCCCAATTTTTACACAACGAAATTCCCGGCATTATCATTCCCGATACGATTTTCCAGCGTTTGGAAGCAGCCGGGGAGAATATCGCGCAAGAAGGCGTCAAAATTGCCAGCGAACTGATTGCCGAAATGCGAGCGAACATCCAAGGTGCCTATATCATCCCCGGTTATGGGCATTACGAATTAGCGGCGCAAGTGGCGAGTGCTATCCACATGCCGGAATTGGCACTTTAGAATTAAACTCAGGACAGTATTAGAATCGGTGAGTTGGGGTTAGCAAAAACGCGGCATTGTGTTAGGTGGTTGGTGAAAAATGGACACGACAGGATTCGAACCTGTAACCCTCAGTTCCGAAGACTGATGCTCTGTCCGATTGAGCTACGTATCCGGGTGTGTGGATAAAAATTGTATTGGGCGTAACCTCATTTGTATAATGATAACCCAAGTACAGCGACCCACACCTATCAGTATATCAAATTTCTGCCAGAATGCCTACCAAAATTTGCTGCTCATTTGCTGCAATTTTCGATGTATCATGACAGTATATTGGCGATAATCGAAAGGCACGAATCATGGCAATTTTGGCGGTCAATGGGGCGGTTCTCAGTTGTGTGCCATTTGGGGCTGCCCCTTCAACATTAATTGTGCTGCCGACACGCTTGGCAAATGCCAGTAGTATGCCCATCGCCACTATCATGGATTATGCGCCGATGGTGAATGTTCCCTCCTTTGGGATGTGTATGTCCTTGGCAAATCCAACAGTAGCCGCTGCCACCGCTGCTGCCAGCGGTGTTTTAACGCCTATGCCATGTATTCCGGCAACGGCTGCGCCCTGGGTGCCGGGGTCGCCGACTGTGATGGTGGGCAATTTGCCCGCCCTCAACAATACTTCCAAATTGATGTGTACTTGGGGCGGCGTGATTCAAATTAATGTGCCGGGGCAAGTGATGACGATGGTGCCGTAGACAAGTGTCTACCTGATTGAAGATAGCTTCGTTATAGCAAAAACTGCTCAGTTTGTTTTGCCATCTCAATAACACCATTCGGCAGAAATTGGCATGTCAATTGACGATACCCTTCTTCACGGTCTTCGCCGCCTGTGTCACTGGCAAGCAGTTGTTGGCAGTATGCCGCAATATCCTGCACAATACGTTCATAACGATAATATGCCAATGCTGCTATGTTCAGCAATGTTTGCCCGTAACCTGCATAAAATAGGGCTTCTTCCTGTTCCGGTGAGCGTTTATTCATGAATAAACCGCCGCCGATAAACATCAAATCGCGCTCTTTGGGCGCTAACATGAGAGTGTCCCAATCTACAAGGTAAAATGCCCCATCATCCCCAATCAAGATATTGCCAGCGTGCATATCGGCATGACACACCACATATTCCAGCGGGCTATCTTGTAGCCCCGCCGCCAGTTGTTCAGCGCGTTCCACAAGCTGCGTAATTTCACTGCGTTTTGCCATCAGAAAAATTGCCAATTTTGCAGCTACGGGGTCATCAAAATGCGTTGTCGCCACTTGTGTCAAAAATGTTTTCACTTGTTCACGATATAGAGGTGAATAGGTTTCTTGAGGGAGAATTGGTAGAAGATGAGGCGGTTTAGCCGCGTGCAATTGCCTTACAGTTGTGCCAAAAGTGTTCCAATGCTCATCCGATAAATCGGTTTGATACACATTTTGTCCCGTCACGAATGGCGACAGGATGAATGTCACGTCCTCTTGTTTTTCCCATAGGCGCTGATGGTGGGTTGGGATGGGGGCAATCACCGTTG
>JALHOR010000104.1 GCA_022842885.1 Anaerolineae bacterium | reverse complement strand
TGCAGATGGCTAAGTTCAATGCCCTCCGCTTGCAATCGCTGTTCAATACTTTGGCGCGAGAGCTTGGCAATTGCCAACATCAGCGTGCGAATTTCTAAGACAATTGCATAAAAATCATCCATCGTTGTGTATGCCAATCATTGAATTGCAAATCGCTGGTATACCAATCATTTGTACTCCAAAAGAATACGCCTGTTGTGGCATTTATGTCAAGCCATCGGAATATCCTCTGATACAATTTTTACAATCGTTATTTTTAATATAGACTAAATTTTTCTTTCGTCAAGTAGTAAATATATTGAGGTCACATCCCCTACATCGCTGCCCGATTTTTCGGTACAATCTATATACTAATCAGGCAATTCCCCGGCAAGGCGCTTATGTCAACCATCACCATTGAGAAGTTTTATCAGGAGCATCTGTGGATTATCGGCACTAATGCCATCGAAAATGCTAATATAGACGCTTGGGAAGCAGCGGTACGTGCTTATATCCAGCATTTTCAGAATGCGAATGACCGCTTTTTGATTTATGATTTGAGTGCCGTACCAAAATTGGGGTTTACCACGTATATGCGTGAACGGGTCACGGCATTGGCGAAAGATAATCCGGCGGCGGTGGGTCGCGTGGGTATTGTGATGAATATCAACCCCACATTGTTATTCATTTTTGAACCATTCGTGCGTTTAACCGGGTCACGGTATCAGCCGCATCTGCATGTTCGGTTTTTTAATCAGCGCCAAGAGGCGTTTCAGTGGGTGGTGGCGGGCTTGCCAGCGCACCTCAAAATTGAATAGAACCGACATTTCCGGTTGGCGCAGCGCAAACCGCTGTTACAATAAGCGGCTCATAGTTTAAATATCAGGCGACGCCCAACAGAATGCACCTCGCTTTTTATCGCACATCCGACCCGCAATGGCAGCAGACTATCGCGCAACTGCCACAAGCTGACGTTTATTTTTTGCCGCAATATCATCGTCTGCATGAAGCGAATCATGAGGGTATTGCCTATTGTTGGGTAGCCGAAAAAGACGGTGAACACTTGTGTTATCCTTTTTTGCTGAGGGCTATTCCAAAAACGGACTATCAAGATATTGAGACCATTTATGGATATTCGGGCGCGTTGGCAAGCACCGTTTCCCCGGAGTTTTGGCAGACAGCATGGGCAGAATTTAGCGCATGGGCAGCCGAACAACGGGTCATTACGGAATTTGTGCGCTGTCATCCTTTGCTGAATAGCCAACAATTTGCGCCGCCCGAATGCCGCATTACCCCAGAACGCGATACCGTGGTGATGCCTTTGTTTGAAGATGAAGCCGCGTTATGGGCAAGTTATCCGTCGCAGCAGCGCACGCGCATTCGCCAAGCGCAGGCGGCGGGCTTAAGCTGCCGTGAGATGACGGGCAGCGATGGGTGGCAAATTTTCCGGGCGCTGTATGCCCAAACGATGCAGTACTTGGATGCCCGCGATTATTATTATTTTTCGGATGCCTATTTTGAGCAGTTATCCAGTGCAGATTTTGCCCCCTACACGCGCTTATTTGGCGTGTTCGACCAAAACACTTGCGTGGCTGCGGCAGTGTTTTTGGTGTATGCCCCGTATATGCATTATCACTTAGGGGGGAGTGATGCCGCGCAGCGCCAACATGCACCGAATAATTTGTTGTTTCATACTGCCGCGACATGGGGCGGGCAAAACGGCTTCACGCATTTGCACCTCGGTGGTGGGCGCACCCCTGCCCCAGATGATTCGCTGCTGCGCTTCAAGAAAACACTCTCGCAGCAACGCCTAGCCTTTCATATCGGCAGACGGGTTCATAATTCGGCTATTTATGATGCTTTGTGTATGGAGTGGATGCAGCAGCGCAACATTACCCAACGCCCGGCTTATTTCCAAGTGTATCGGCTGCCGTAGGGTCGTTATATCAGCGGCAGTGTGACGACAAAGGTTGTGCCAACGCCTAGCTGGCTCTCAAAGCTGATGCTGCCGTGTAAGGCTTCAACAGCACGTTTGGTGATTGCCAACCCCAAGCCTGTGCCGGGAATCGTGCCGACATTGCTGGCGCGGTGAAATAATTCAAACAAGCGGCGTTGGTCTTGCTCTGGAATGCCAATGCCTTCATCGCGGATGGTCGCTTGTAATTCATATCCATCACAATCATAGTGACACCAAACCGGCGCTGATGGCGGTGAATACTTGACTGCATTGCTCAACAAGTTCACGAAGATGTGCTGCATCATCGCCAAATCCAACAGCACCGGATTCGTCGGGCGCATTTCTTGAATGTGGATGGGCTGATGCTGGGGAAACGCCATGAACAGTTCGTCGCGCAATTGGGTAAAAAATTGGCGCAAATCAATCGGAACATACGATAAGGCATGTCCAATCACGTCTTCTTTATTAATGAACGTAATATCGGTAATCATGTCGTTCAGCCGCATAATTTGCGAGTCAATCCGGCTGATACGCTTGATAAAATCATCGGCATCCAGATGAGGATATTTCATTCGCAGGATGGCAGTAGATGTGGTGATGATAGACATCGGCGTGCGAAATTCATGCGAAACCATCGAAACAAATTCGGTTTTTAATTCATTGAGTTTCTTCTCGCGGGCATAGGCTTCTTCCAGCGCCTCCTGCTGTAATTTGCGCTCGGTATAATCTTCGACAGTAAAGACCACTTTGCTGATTTCGCCCGTCTCATCAAAAATTGGTGCGCCGTTAATTGCCAAATAAATGCGCTTGCCCGTATCCGTTTCGATGGCGTGGCGCACATCCCACACCGCTTGCTTGGTCTGCATTACGCGCACGAAGGGCTGCTGGTCATTCAACCAAGGATTGCCATCATAATCGGTATGTTTCCAACTGGGGGCATCATAGGTGAGTGCCGTGATATCTTTTTTGGAAATGCCCAAGATTTCTTCGGCACGTTGGTTGGCATAGATAATCGCCCCTTGCGCGTTGACAACAACAATCCCGGATGGGCTGGTAAAAGTGACGCTGCGGAACAAGGCATGTTCTTGGCGTAGCTGCGTTTCCATCGCTAGGCGGTTGGCAATGTCGCGGGAAATCGTCACTAAATTTTGGATGTTCCCGGCAGCATCAAAAATCGGGGTGGTCGCCGACTCCAACCACACATATTGACCATCCTTGCGTCGCCAACGATAAATCACGCTTTGCACGAACTGCCCACTTAGGGAGGTGGTATGGCTATTCGTGATGGCGGCGATATCCTCCGGGTGAAAGAGTTCGTAGGGGTCTTTGCCATAAAGTTCGTGTGGCTCATAGCCACCCAATTGCAATGCCGCTGGACTGACATAGATAAATTTGCCATCGGGAGCATGGACGCATAACATATCGGTGACATTTTGGGTGAACAAATGCAGCAGTTTTTCGTTCTCGTGGAGGCGCTGTAACGTGGCTTCACGCTCGGTAATATCACGGATGATAGCGGTTAAATATAGTTGCCCGCCGATGGGATATTTCATAATCGAAATTTCAATCGGGAACAAACTGCCATCGCAGCGCCTACCCTGCACCGGGCGGCGCTCTGCCATCTTGCGATGTGTAATGTCCCCCTCTAAAAATAGGTCAACATTCTGCTGATGCGTTTTGATGTGGCTTTCAGGCAGCAACTCATCCAGCGATAACCCGACCATCTCATCCTGCTCATAACCGAACATGTGGGCAGCATTGGCATTGCCATAAACAATGCTACCCAATTCGTCGAGTGTCACCACAGCATCCGTAATTAATGTCAGAACATCAGCAGCCGGAAGTTGCTGAGACAATGCCATCTGGCTAGGACGACTTGGCTGGGTATCCTCCAAGGGGTTCGTAGTATGTTCCAGCCAAGTA
This sequence comes from Anaerolineae bacterium, assembly GCA_022842885.1. GTDB lineage: Bacteria > Chloroflexota > Anaerolineae > Aggregatilineales > Phototrophicaceae > JALHOR01. The sequence goes on along the minus strand of JALHOR010000104.1, from coordinate 16,205 downwards.
TCTTCCATGTGATTCAAAGCGCGTTCCAACAAGGTATCTGGGCTTTCACCCGTGCGCTGTGACCACGTTAAAAGACGTTCTAGCAATTTCGGATTAAGGGTTTGTTGAGACATCACTTATCATTTACCGGCTGTATACGTTCTGTTAATTATAAACGTCTTTTACCGGAGAAAAATTTAGGTATGACCAACATTGCCTTTTGCCCAAATCAGGTCTAGCCATTTATTTCATGAATTCCGGCACATTAACCACCTGCGACACATAGGCGGGCTTGGTATATGCCCACTTGACGCCATTGATGATGACCTGCTGCACTTCCTTTTGATGATACGTTGGGTAGGTTTCATGCCCCGGACGGAAATAGAAAACTTTGCCACTGCCGCGATACCAGCAGCACCCTGACCGGAACACTTCGCCCCCAGTGAACCAACTGACGAACACCAGTTCATCCGGTGTGGCAATATCAAAACGCTCGCCATACATTTCTTCGGCGGGAATTTCAAAATATTCGCCCAGCCCTTCAGCGATGGGGTGCGCGGGTTCGATGACCCAGATACGCTCTTTGTCGTTAGCTTCGCGCCATTTGAGGTTGCCACTTGTTCCCATCATGCGCTTAAAAATTTTGGAAAAATGCCCGCTGTGCAGCACAATCAACCCCATGCCAGCTAATACCCGCGCCTGCACACGGTCTACGATGGCATCTTCAACTTTGCCATGCGCCATATGACCCCACCAGAGGAGAACATCGGTATTATCCAGAACTTCTTGTGTCAAGCCATGTTCCGGCTCATCCAAAGTGGCAGTCCCCGCCTGAAAGCCCGCAGCGTTCAAAAAATCGGCAATCGTACTGTGAATGCCATTGGGGTAAATTTGGGCGGCAGCGTGATCAGCTTTTTTTTCGTGCTGGAATTCGTTCCAGACAGTCACGCGAATTGTCATCGTTACACATCCTTGTATCTTGCTTGAATAAACGCAAGGATAGTAGCGGAAATGGGTACAAAGGGCAATTCGGGGTTAGGAGGTCGAAATAACTGATTTTTTGGCGGCATCCCCTACGCCGGATGAAGTGATTGCCTTCCGTGTTTCGGATGCGGTGAATGACCGCTTGCATTATTTGCTGGACCAAAATAGCAGCGGCAGCATCAGCTATACAGGACGCGAAGAACTGACAACTTTTTTAACAATGAGTCATTTCTATACGCTATTGATGGCAAAGATAAAGTTACGAATGCGCGAACAAACCTAAACGATGCTTTAGACTGTTGATTATATGAGGCAGCTATCCGTGTTAGCCGATAGCCGCCGCGTCTTTAGCGGATGTTCTCCACTGCCCAATGGTCGCCCATCGCCCGCCGCCCCACTGCCAAGCCTTCGCCAGACGACACTTCACGAGTTAAATCTGGGCGCGTGAGCATCACTTCATTTAATGTCACACCCAAGCCATCACCCTCTTTTATTGTAAACCCGCCATCGTGGACAATCGGTGCATAATCGCTCATCACCGGGAAATAGGTCTTATAAAATGCCCGCACCGATTCAACAAAAAATAGATTGGGAATATGAGCGCCCAAATGCATACATACGGCATGGCAAATGGGACCCGCCACATTATGCAGCACGACCGGAATGCCATAGGCTTCAGCAAGGTTAGCGATGCGGCGCGTCTCGCCAATGCCGCCATTCCACACCGGGTCGGTCATGGCAATTTGCGAGATGCCTTTTTGCAACCAATCGCGGATTTGCCAGCGCGTTAAAAGCAATTCTGAGCCAACCACCGGAATTGAGGTTTTAGCGGAGAATGCCTTAATTTCTTCGGGATAAACAGGTGCCATCACATCTTCCACGAACATAATATGATGCGGTTCAAGCGCCTTAGCAATGCGTTCCATGCTGGCACGATTCCAGCGGAAATGACATTCGATGCCGATTTCCATGGCATTGCCGACAGCATCCCGAATTTGTTTGACTGGACGCAAGCCATCTTCGACATCGGCAAGGCTAATATACTGCCCTTGCGAGGCTTCGCTGTATTTATCGAAGGGCCAAATTTTCATCGCCCGGATGCTATCAGCCAGCAGACTTTGTGCTAATGCGCCCGCGTCGGTATGCCACGCCTGATAATCTTGCACTGCGCCAAAACCGATACAGGTATTATACGTGGGGATATGGTCGCGCACTTTACCGCCCAACAGATGGTACAGCGGCGCGTGATAATGCTTGCCTAGAATATCCCACAGCGCAATTTCTAATGCCGAAAGCGCCCGCACTTCTGCGCCTGCGTAGCCGTGATACATGATATTATCCATCACGAAACGCCACAAGCCTTCAATATCCAGCGGATTTTGCCCCAAGACCAGCGGCGCAACCGTGCCATGCAGCGCCCCTTTCGCCCCCGGAATTTTATCTACCGTTTCGCCCAAGCCAATGATGCCGCTATCGGTATGCACGCGCACCACCATCAAGCGCGGGTATTCTGCCCATTGGAGCGTTTCAATTGCTGTAATTTGCATGAATTTTTTCCTCTTGTTGAGTAATCATTGTCACCACAGAGACACACAGCAAGAGTAACATTTTAGCGGTCAGCTTTCAGTAGTCAGCTTGGGTTTTAGCATAAAATTGAACTGTCTCTAAATATGAGTGACCAAGGCGGCGCAGCAGCACCGCCCTAATACCGTTAAGCGCCGATGGTGATGGTGACAGTATAGCTACCTATATTTCCTACAAATGCCCCATAATTGTCATTAACTGTTAGGAATAACATGCCATCAGTTTGCACTGTATAAGTTACCCCTGTTCCTATAGCAAAACTTGCAGACCCACCAACACGACCAATAAGCATTCCATATAGTTGATCAGCCATTGGACATAAATCGGGACTTACGCCAGATATTGGGCAATTGATGGTACCGCGCCCATCTGGACCTGTGTAAGGTGCAAAACCGGGGTGTAGGTTTGTTTGACCCGAAGCAGCAATCGTCACCTGCTGGCCGGTACGCAGGCGAATGCCGGTGTTTTGCCACTGCACATTGGATGGGACAGTGATCTGTGCTGTTCCCGTCACATTTATTGTGCATTGCCATCCTGGGCCTGCCAGTGGGCCATATGAGATAGTGAAGGAAGTGCCTGGCATCTGAGGCGGAAGGACAAAATAGTCAGCGTGTGTATAGCTTACGTACCAGCGCGAGTCGCCGCGTCCAACCCAATCGCATGTTGGTGCCCCAGCAGCATCTGTAGCATCAAAGCAGATTGCTTCCGCTATCTGAACAGGCAATGCACCCCAACGAGTTAACGGCATATCCTGAGACGTTTCATCAGAACGCCGGGCATCTTGAGGTGTTTGCCTTCTCTGCTCGGCATCTTCACGGCTGAGTAAAATTCCCATCCAAAGTTCAATCATAATTGGTTGCCCCGCATTCATATACAACACGCCACCCTCGCCAAGTTGAGACTCTTCACAGCTTGCAATAGATGCTGTTTGATATTCTGATGGTAAAGGCATACTTATATCAATTTGTAGTAGGGTCAGTAGAATCCCCACCCCTTGCCCATCGCTATAACTGATCTGCACGGATGTCACCGTAATCAACACCCCATTGACGACATCCACGTAGTGTCCAATTGAAACATTCACGACCAAATTTTGGATATCGCGCACGGCAACCGCGCCATCCAGATTGATGATACGTAAACTGCCATCGGCTTTCGGTTGCAGCAGCGCCGTACTGCCAATATAAACGAAGACACCATTCACTTTCAGCGTAATCGGGTTGCCTTCTGCCGATTGAATCAGCACGCCGCTGTGTGGGACGCCATCGCATGTGTCAAACATCGTCGTATCCGATAACGCCAAGTTGAATGCCTGCATCGGATTGTTGGTAGCTGGTTGCACCGGAATGAGTGCTGGGTCAATAGCGAGGCGCATCAGCCGCACCCAACCATACACCACTTGGGTTTTCACCGAACCGTCGGCTTGGGTTTCATTCGTATCTTCATAGCGCACCAATGCCCATTCGCTGTTTTCCGTGCGTGATAACACCGAGACGATAGTGCCATACGGGATACCATCGTTATAGGCTCGCACTGAATCGCTGTTGGGTTCGCTGCGGATAATCGGATACCCGGCTGAATTTGGACTAATAGCGGCAGTCAAATTGGTGGTAGTGGTGGGGGATGTTACAGGCGTTTCTTGTTTAATCAAGACTGCGCCGAAGGCAATAAAAGGACTGTCTACTGGCATCCCCATACTCAAGTTCATGCGGGTAATGCCCCAAATAGCCGAATTTTGGGCATCCATCGGATAATGATATAGCTCACCCAGATCTGCCACATTTGCTAACGCGCCCGGCTGCGAAAACGCTGGCATTTCAGCGCCATTGCGGTCTTTAGCAAGCACGCGCATATTGCCATAACAGGCTTGATTGCTGCCGATGGCATCACATTTATCCCCAACTGTTGCCACTGCCAACCGAGTATCAACCGGAATACATAGCGTTGCCGCCGCTGCCACCCCGACCACCGCCAGCAAAATAAACAACCCAAAAATGGCACTGACCATCCGTAATTTCGTAAACATGTCCCCGTTTACCTCTTTAAAATTGTGAATAATGGTTTTTTGATGTTGAAGCCATTTCAAAATTCGGTTCTTTCGGTAGGGGCGAGGCATGCCTCGCCCCTGCAAAAGGGATTTTTGAAATGATTTGTAGCTTGTTGTGATTTGTTTTCATTCACAAACATAGTGTCATCATAAACAATCATTCTGAATTGGCTCTGAAAATTTTCTGAAAGGATAGTACAAAAGTCATAGTTTACGTATCTTGTACACAGCGAAAACCAATGGTAGGCGACGTTTCGCCAACTTCAGGATATGGATTACGTGCCGCTGCCCGCAAATAATCTGTTGTGGCAATAAATGAACCACCTTTTGCCACGCGCCGCCGAACAGAATCCGTTTGCGGATAAATACCCTGTGTCCATTCCTGCACATTGCCCGCCATATCATAAATTCCTAACCACGATGCGCCTAATGGACGCAATGGGTTACGGTTGTTATCCATCACTGCACTGGTTTGAGAACCACCGTTACTGGTGCTAAAAAACACGGCATAAGCAGCGGCATTCGTCTCATCAAAAGAATTACCCCAAGGATACTCCCGGCTAAACGCACCACGGGCTGCCCATTCCCATTCAGCTTCCTCTGGTAGACGCCCGCCGCGCTGCCCGCAAAAAGCGACAGCATCGTCCCACAAAATGCTATTGACTGGCTGAAAAGGCTCAGTAAATTCGATATTGGGCAGGCGTTTATCTGGCATGACTTTCTGGAATTGTTCGTTGGTCACTTCGTAACGATCCATCCAAAATTCACCAACACATTGCACTGTTGCTGGCTGTTCGTCAATCGCCCCGCCCGAATCACTCCCCATATAAAAACAGCCGCTTGGCACTTTGACCATTTCAACCAGATATTTTTCAGCGCCATATTCGTCCACGCGCTCTTGTGGTTGCCAATTTGCCAATTGCACCATCGAAACCACTACGCGCCCATCAATAATTCCTGTTGGTGCAATACTCCCCGGCAGTTGGTCGAGTACCAATTGATTAATAAAACCCAAAATGACTGCAAGACACAGTAAACAAGCCACAAACATTGCCAGATAATTACGCGGTCTGCCAATAGCAGTGACCAAATCATGCATATCGCGGGCATAATCTTTGCCATTACGGATTTCAAGCGCATGTTTACGGACAAATTCTAATTGCTGAATGGATAAGGGTAATTGCTCTTTTTTAGGCATCGCTGCGTCATTAACCAATACAGGAATCACTTTTTTACCTAGTCGTAAACCTTCTTCGACTTCATAACGCACCACATCACCATCTTGGAATAAGCGTTGTCCTTTTTCGTTCTCAATCGTTACCCACTTATCCCCGATAATCACCAACATGACCGAACACGACTGCAAAGCTGCCTTGATGACTTTTTCAAAATTATCGCCGCCTTTTATGCTGTGCAAATCCCGAAAGACCCGCTTTTCGCCATAAACTTTACGTAAATCACCATAAATACGGTCAGTGATGTCAAAGCTATCGTCACGCCGATAGCTGATAAAAATCTCATATCCCATAATGCCTCCGTTGTTTACTAGGGTGCGATGCTTCATTATGACAAATTCAAGCACTGTGAACCATTACAATTTTTATTGCGGCAATCTTAGCATCACCACACTGGTCACGCCTTGCCTGCATGATACAATGAAACGCGGTTTGCAACAGGAAAGCGAAAAATTAGGCATGGCTGACGAAGAAAAAACCACGACTCCCCTCTTAGAAGTCAAAGATGTGTTTTACAAATACGGCTCGTTTAACGCCATTAGCAACATTCAATTTTCGGCGCAGCCCGGCGAATTGGTGGCACTGCTTGGGCGCAACGGCGCGGGCAAATCCACGCTGCTCAAGTGCATTGCGGGCTGGACACGCGCCACCGATGGCGAGATTACCATTTCGGGCAAGTCTGTCGTCAATAATGAACGTACTATCCGTGAGCATGTGGTTCTCGTGCCGGATACGCCGCCCTTCTATACCGAATTGACGGCGTGGGAACATCTGCAATTTAACGCGCAGGTGCATGGCTACGCGGATTGGGAAGATGAAGCCGAAGAACTGCTAGATCGCTACGGCTTGCTGGCAAATAAAGATGCTTTCCCGTTCATGTTTTCACGCGGGATGAAATATAAATTGGCGCTGGTGATTGCGCTGGTGATTGAGCCGAAACTGCTCTTATTGGATGAGCCGTTGGGTCCCCTTGACCCGGTTTCCGCTGACCATCTGTGGACGCAACTCAATGGACACCGCGACGATGGCATGGCAATTCTTATCAGCAGCCATCAACTGCCGCCAGAAGCGCATCCCGATAGATACGTTATCATGGAACAAGGCGCAATCATCGCGGAAGGCACGCCCGACGCTTTGCATAAGTCATTGGGCATAGACGGCGATTTGACGCTGGATAGCTTGCTGCGGGCGGCATTGCTGCAAAAAAAATGAAGGAAAAGGCAAATTGGTAATGCCAAATAAAGATGCTAACCATGATATTGTTGTGCGGGCGCTGAAAAAAGATAATTGGCAAATTCTACGAGAACAACAATATATTTCGATTGGCACTATCGAAACCCCTTTACAGCGCCTATATATTGATATAAAGGCTCAACAAAGCGAGAACCTTATCGTATTTATCGAGGTAAAGGGTCATGCTGATTCGCCAATTCATGCATTGATGCAAATCATTGGGCAATATATTGTGTATCGGACTGCGCTAGATTATCTCGGCAACAGCACACTATTGTATGTGGCGGTACCGGATACCTTTTATAACACAATAATGCTCAATCCACTTGGGCAAGAAGTTATCCAGAAAATGGCTATTCCGTTTATGATTTATAATTTAGCCAATGAGGAGATATTACAATGGATACCGCCACTCTAAAACAAATTCTCGTTGAAGAAATGCGCTTATACGCCGGTGAAGGCTTAAATGCCTTCAGTTATCTTACGATTAGCGAAGATACAGAACTCTATGCTGTAATTGACATTGCGATGGTACGCGGCAAGCAGTTAGTAGGCGCAGTCTTAGTCGCACGAGTGGTAGATGACCGGATTTATATTGAACTTGACCAAAATGATCGTTTGCTGGTAGATGCGCTCAAAGCACGCGGTATCCCAGAAACTCAACTGCTATTGAATTATCTGGCACAGTATGCAGATACTCATCCTTTGCCGGATTCATGGGTTGCCAATTAGGATGATGATAAGCGTGGAACAGCATGTTTGAGCAAGCGACAGATGCGTTGGAATGGCTCCAAGACAAAAGCCAGCATCGTTTTATTTATGCCCTCTTACGAAGTGGCAGGCTTTTTCTCCATCAGGAAAGTCATTTATTCCAAGCATGTGTTGAACTTGCTCAACTGTTGCGCGATGAGGTTGAAACAGTTCGGCAACTTCTCTATCATCATAATTGGCGTTATTCGGTCATTGGCAATATTGTTGTAGTGCTTAATCGTGATAGTCACTATTATGAAGAAGACTATGCTCATAAACTAATCAGCGGGCGTGTTTGTTTTCCTGAACCATTTGCTGCGGCATGGTTGATTATTCAGAAACAAAATACAATTCCGAAGATGGAGGCGTATTTATTGGAGGTTGGCAAGCGTAAAGATGTGGATATGGAGTCTGTACCCTATGGCACAACACTGGCAATTTATGCAGCACTGCAAATCTTGGAAAACATACACGCAAAAAATTTTGAGTCTACGGAAACATTTCGAGTGTTATCTAACAGCAATTATTTTCCTCGATCAGTCGAAAGTACACAAAACAATTATTTTGCCTATCTGCGGTATGAACCTAATTCATAAATACCTGTATCTAACCAATATTTATGTGAATAGAAGATTTTTTAACTTTCGTCTACATTTTAAAACAAAGACACATGGTGTAATTAAAATTTTCTCTGTGAAATCTCGGTGGTCTCAGTGGCTCTGTGGTGATATGAATCATAAAAAGAAATGTGTAGATAAACATGGATGATTTACGGGTGTTGGCATGGCTGCGCTGGCGGCAGTTGCGCGATGGCGTGGTGTATGGCTTGCGGATTTTGGGCTATGAATCGGGTGAGCGCCTATACGGGCTGTATCTGCTTGGCTTGCTGGCGTTCTGGGTACTGGCGATGGGCGCATATACGTTTGACCAAGCCCGCTTGTTGGGCAATATCGTCCAGCCCGGCGATTTTGCCAATGTTTTAATGTGGATTCCGCTGGCGGTCTTTGCCGGGCAAGTGTATGTGTGGGTGGGGGCATTACGCAGCACGCCGCTAAAATTATCATTTGCCGATATGGCATATATCGTCGGGTCGCCTGTCAATCCGGCGGCGGCGATTCTGTTAGGCTTTTTGCGGCAGGTGTCGTTACGCATGGCGCTGGCTATCCCAATTGTGGGCTTGTTCGCAGTGTTATTGGCGCGGGTGGCACAATTGGATATCACTTTGTTGGATGGGGTGCGCGTCAGCGGGCAAATGATTATCGTGGCATTGGTTATCGTTGCCTTCACATGGACAACCGCGTGGTTTATCGGCACGCTGCGGCTGGCGTTCCCGGTGCTGGGGCGCGTGCGGCTGATTTGGGTTGTGCCGCTGCTGCTGGTGATACCCTATTATTTTCTGCCGGATGCCGTCTTGTTTCCGGGGCGCATGGTGCTTCTGGCAGGATACGGCATTTTGCCGTTATGGATGCCACTGCTGATGCTGGTCATTACAGCAGTGATGGTGGTTGGATTATTACGCTACGGCAGCCGCATCAACATGATTCATGCCGCTGATGAGAGCCAAGTGTTTGCGCGTATTCAGGCATTGGGCTTGATGGCATGGCGACAGCCCAATGTGCAGATGCAAATTCGCTTCCAGAGCAGCAGTGCCGGTTTACGCAAACGCTGGTTAGGCTTGCCCAAAGGGGTATCCGGCAATACAGCGATTGCGGTACGGGCGGCGTTATCCTACATTCGTCATCCGGTGATGCTACTGCTCACAGGGGTGTGGGGCGCGTTATTGTGTTATGTTGCCGGGCAAGTGATTAAAGATAATTTTCCGATTCCCCTCACCATCGGATGGGTAGTCGTTGCTGGATTAGCCGCGCCTGTGGGTTTGTTATATATCTATCGCGCTGATGTGGAAGAACCATTTTTGCGCCAATTTTTGCCGCTGGATGATTTTTCGCTGCTCTTAGCCGATTCGCTGCTGCCGCTGCTTGTGACCATTATCGGGGCATCGCTGGCGTGGCTGGCACATGGCTTTTCCCCCGACGAGACGACAAGTGGGTTAATGTTCATTCCGGCGTTTGTGATGCTGCATACCTTGTGCGGCGCGTATGCCATCAAACGCGGCGAAAACCGCGCCTTGCAAACGCGCTTAATCGCTGTCGTCATCAGTTATGGCGCGATAGGGGGCGGGTTTGCCGTTTTCCAAGCCACCGGGGCGCTGATTGCGCTGGTTATCGTGCTGATGACGCTGGTCGGGTTGGTGGGCGGCACGAGTGCGTAAACACAATTGAACTGCGAAGGTCACGAAGAAAAGTAACGTATATTAAGTTGCTACGCCCCCACATTTTGGGGTGTTTGCCCGCGTGATAGACCTGTGTCATAATGGGGAAGTTCTCATGGTCTGACACAGGTTGCGATGATGAATTTTCGCCGTGTATTCTTTCGTTTTGGGATTGCCACTAGCATTATTTTGTGGTGTTTGACATTTATTATTGGTGTTGGTTGGCGTAGAAATGTTGAACCTGACCTAGAATCGATTACCTATTTGATTGGGTTAATCAGCATTGCAGTTTCTGTCATCACGAGTCTTTTTCGCCCCAAAGAAACACCCCCTCCCCCGATTATTATTAGTGAACCTGTTTATCCTAGTTCAAATCAACCATTGCCTGTTCAAATTGTCGGCAGTTTTCCTATTTCACCCCCTGCCATCGAACCACCCCCACCACCTATCATCAAACCTATGCCCGAAATCAGCGGGCGATTTCCATATGGGGGTGAAAATGATATTCGGCTTATTGGGCGCGATGCAGAAGTGGCAGACATCGAAAATGCGCTCAAAACCAAATCCGGCATTTTTATCACCGGGGCAGGCGGCATTGGCAAGACGCGGCTCACGATAGAAATTGCGACGCGGGCAGTGGCTGCCTTCGCCGATAAAATTACTTGGCTGCGCTTGGAAGATTATGTGAAACTGGATACTTTGATTGAATTGGTGCGCGACCATGTGTGGCCGCAGAAGACCGTCACCAGTGACAATGTGCAGGCAAAATTGGCTGAAAAAGCCGTGCTGATTATTTTGGATAATGCCGAAGAATGCGCGGATACCGCTGCCTTTACCGCTTGGCTGTTTGGCATCAATCCGGCGGGTGGCACGCGCTGGCTCATCAATGGACGCTCGGTGTGGCGCGAGATGCATAACAAAGTGACTGAAATCGGCATTGACCCGCCGCAGCAACCAGAAGCGATTTTGCAAGCGATGGCACAGCGCAGCGGCGTTCTGGAAAAAATCGCCGGGCAAGAAAAAGAACTGGTCACGTTAGCACGCCAGCACCCGCGTTTGCTGTGGTACGCCGTTGGCTGGTTGCAAGATTTTCCGGTATCTGAAGTGCTGATGATGCTGCGCGAACTGCCGCGTTCTGCTGATATAGACGAAGCGTTGAAAGATATTGTGCAGCGAACACTGAATCGTATTCAGCAGGTGGATGGCGAACAACACATTGCCGCATTACGCAAACTGGCGGTATGTCGCGGCGGGTTCACGCTGGAGGCAGCGAAAGCACTCATCGGCGACCCGCAGCCATTACGAGTGCTGCAACGCTGGCACTTGCTGACACTGACCCAAGACCGCTACGAACTTGACCCGCTGGCAACCCGCGCCACTGGCGAAGATGACACGGCGTACAACGCCCATTTGGAGTATTACCAAGCATTGGCAAATGAACACGAGAAAAAACAAGATTTTGTTGGTTTGGACATCGAAAGTGCCAACTTAGACATTGCCTTTGCGCGTGCCTGCGCTAAGGGCGAATGGGAAAAGGCATATTGGTTTTATACTGCGTGCCGTGAATTTTTGGCAAATCGCGGACGTTTTGAACAGCGCAAACACTGGCTGGAACAGGTGGCGCAGGCGTTGGGCGTGATTCCATCCGATAACATGGCTGGAATACATCATGCCTCGCCCCTTCCCTCTTCCCCAATCACCGACTACCTACGTGCCAGCATTCACAATGATTTAGGTATTATATATCAAGAAACACCCACCGGCAACCGACGCAATAACCTGCAAAAGGCGATTGCTGCCTACCAACAGGCGCTCATTTACCGGACACCCGACACTGCACCGCTGGATTTTGCCATGACACAGAACAATCTCGGCGCTGCCTATGACGATTTGGCACAACTCGAAGACTGCGCCACCAACCTGCAAAAAGCCATTGCTGCCTACCAACAGGCGCTCATTTACCGGACACCCGACACTGCACCGCTGGCTTACGCCCAGACGCAGAACAATCTCGGCAATGCCTTTGCCAATTTAGCACAATTGGAAGATAGTCAAACCAACCTGCAAAAAGCCATTGCTGCCTACCAACAGGCACTCGTCTATCGCACATCGGAATCCGTGCCGCTGGATTATGCTAGGACACAGAACAATCTCGGCACTGCCTACGCCGATTTATCTCAAATGGAAGACCGAAAAAACAACCTGCAAAACGCGATTGCTGCCTACCAAAAGGCACTTATCTATTGGACACCGGACACCGCACCGCTGAATTACGCCATGACAAAGGCAAATTTAGGAGTGGCTTATCGGGATTTAGGTGAAAAAGACCAAGCTATTGCGTGTTGGCACGAAGCAGAGAAATATTTCCGGCAGATGGGATATGTCCGAGATGCTGATAACATGCTGCGGGCGATTGCGGCGGTGGAATGACCTCACCTCTTTACCTCACCCCCCAGCCCCTTTGTATTTTGACCTCACCCCCTGCCCCCTCTCCCAAAAAACGGAGAGGGGGAGCAACGCCAGCGGTTAGCGTCGCCATCGGTTGAAAACGCGATGACTAGGTGATATAAGGAAACCGATAAATCGGTTGTTTTTGCGTTTCTTCGTGTGCTTTGTGTTCTTCGTGGTTCAATATGACCTCACCCCCCAACCCCCTCTCCCAAAAAACGGAGAGGGGGAGTCTTGTTGGTGTGGGGTTTGCGCCAGCGGTTGAAAACACGATGGCTAGGTGGGATAGGGAAACCGATAAATCGGTTATTTTGCGTTTCTTCGTGTGCTTTGTGTTCTTCGTGGTTCAATATGACCTCACCCCCCTGCCCCCTCTCCCAAAAAACGGAGAGGGGGAGTCCTGTTGGTGTGGGGTTTGCGCCATCGGTTGAAAACGCAATGGCTAGGTGGGATAGGGAAACCGATAATGCAGATTAAAAATTAAATTCGGCAACCGTAGGGGAGCGCCGATGTGCGCTCCCGATGGTGGGCGACCACGCAGGGTCGCCCCTACATGACCCAATTATTTTATCAATTTGCATAATTGGTTAGGGTGATATTTGGGCGCGATATATCACACCCCTACCCTATTTCCTCGGTGAAACCTCTGTGCGCTCCGTGCCTCTGTGGTGATATTGTTTTCTTTGCGTTCTTTGCGCCTTCGCGGTTCAATAGGTTATTTCTCTCTGTGAAACCTCTGTGCGCTCGGTGTCTCTGTGGTGACATTGTTTTCTTTGCGTTCTTTGTTTGTCATAAGCTACCGCGCTGCCGTGTAATTAAACGTATGGATGCACAGCGGGTCATTGTCGTACACAGTTTCCATCGTCATTTGCCACGTCTCGGCGCTGGTGAGCGTCATCGTTAGTTTGATGTTGGCGTTGTTGGCGAAGTTGCGCCCAATATGCTGATAGGTATTCGCGGCAATGGGTGACATCAAATAATCTTTGGGTTCTTGCCCACGCCATAAAAACGTGCCATCGGCTTGCGGAATAATTGCCGCCGGATGAATGCACACGGCAACAGGCGACCCCGAACAAGTGCCGCTTAAAATATCGGGACCAGAATTTGCCTGATAAATGGTGGTTTCAGCGGGCAAAAAATCGGCATTGGCGGCAGATAGTGGCGTAAAATTGGTGATAGGCGGCGCTTCGACTTGGGCAACGGCGTCACACAAGCCCGTCGTTTGCACAGCAGATTGCGGCGTCCAGCGTCCATTGTCTAATTTCCACCATGCCTGCGCCCCAGAATCCAGCGCGAAGCCCGTGACAAGATAATGCGCGGCGGCGTCTAATGCCGCGAGTTCGGGGTATTCTGCGCCGGGTCCGCCGAAAGTGGTCACATCGTTTTGGGTTATGCCAGCGATGCATTGCGGAACAGCAGCATCAATCAGCGCCAACGGAGCGCCCCCTACCGCCGCAAACGGATAGCGCGTTTTTAATTCTGGCACGCCGCTTGCCAACAAAGTGTCGGCATCTAGCGTTATCGTGAGCGTTTCTCCAGCAGAGGCATCGCTAGTCTGGTTATTCACTCGTGCCTGCACTGTGCCGTTAATAACATGGATTTGCAGCCCAGTCGCCCCAGTTGCCTGCACCAAAAACGTTGCCGTACTGAACGCGATGTCCACGTTGTTCGCCACCAGATGCACGCGCTCATCACCATTGAGTGCCACCAACAAGCCGGATGCTGCCATGCCGCACAAATCCGCATCTTCGGCAGCCGTTTGTAATGTGAAAACTTGCATGGGCGCAGTGTACGGATTATCCAGCGGCATCAACGTTTCGGTGCTGCCTTCCAATTGGATCGGCGTCGAAGCACTGACCCACGCCAGTCCAGCGCCAGCCCGCACGCGATACCACTGTCCATCGGCGCTGCGTCCATCGGCAATGAGGGTGGTATTTTGCCGGAAAATGCCCACCGTCGCAAAGCCCATGCCAGCACCTTCGCGCAGATTCACATCGTAACCCGCCGTGTTGGTGATACCAATAATCGGCAAATCCAGCGTCGTGATATTGACCGCATTCGTCAGTGTGGCATCGCCAAAAAGCACCATCTGCAAACTGCCCGCTGCCAACCCCACATCGGTATTTAATAATGCCAATCCCCACGCTTCTTCATTAATATTGGCACTGCCCGTCACAATCCCTGTGACCGTATCCAGCGCCAGCGTATCGCCCGGCATAAATGGCAATTCGCCGCCAGACAAGCGCACCGTCACCGGGTCACTGCCCACGCACAGCGCGTTCAACGGCGTTGCGGCACACGACTCCGCCGCCGCACTCACGCGATTCAGCATCAGCGCGGCACAGTCTGCCATCTCTTGCGCGATGATTGCCGTGCATAACAGGCTCGTCAACAGCAGCAGGCACACGCGGCGCATAAAAGCGATAAGGGTCATTCTGGGACTATCCTTAAAAATTACGATTTTATTGATGTATAATCAGATGAGTTCGATTTAGTTCCACAAATTTTGCTGATAAAAATGCTTCCGCAATTGTTTTCATTTTAGGCAAAATCAAATTTGTTAACTCGATGTTGCTAATATTGCCTGTAGAGATGAGCAGCAATTTGTATGGTTTTCCAATTAGCAAAAAACTATCCACAAAATCGGCATCTTTTGTGATAACAATGCGTTCATCAGCAATTGAAATCTGGTTAATCTCAGCGTCTTTGGTTTCGTTTTTATTGGGCAAATCTAGGGTATGCAGCGTATCATAACCTAATGAGGACATCGCTATAGCAAGTCGGCGCGGTAATTGGGCATCCACTAAAAATTTCATGCCGAAAGCGACTCAATTCGCTTGATTTGGGTAAGGCGCGCCGCAAATGCCAACACAGCCAGCACATCATCGCGTTCTAGATCGGCGTAATCTTCTAATATGTCCTCAATGGTCATGCCCGAACTGAGTAACTCCAAGAATATTTCTACGGGATAACGTAAGCCCCGGATGGTTGGTTTACCATGACAAATGTCAGGATTGATGGTAATACGATTTAGTAAATCCGTCATCTAGCACCTCAGATTTTCACGTTAATGACTTTGCCGATAGCGATTATCGCCCCTACCATCGCACGATATAAAGAAACGCATCACGCGCATTATACTCCACAATCATGTTATAATCAGCATGTTACCCATTGCGTATTTTTTCGGGAGATGTTATGACTGACGATAAAAAACCTAATGAACAGAAAAACACGATTAGCAACAGCACCATTCAAGGCGTGGTGAATCTGGGCAACATGCGCGATGTTCAAATTACGATGGGCGATTTAACCCAAGCCCTGCCCAATGCGACGGACGATGAGAAAGCACAATTGGCGGCGTTGGTGCAGCAGTTGGAAGCAGCCCTCCAAGCCTTGCCCGCTGACCAGCAAAAAGACGCCGAAAAAATTGCCAAACGCAGCCAAGAACTGATTTCTGAAATAGATACCGAAGAAATTGAGACGGAAGTGATTCAAAATAAGGCGACGGCGTTGCAAAATGCCGCCAAAAATATTGCCGGGGTCATGCCGATTGTGGGCAGCATTGTGGCTTCGATATTCCAGATTGCCAAAATCAACATCGGGGGATAATGCCCTGCGCCCGTTTTTGTGTGCCAGCCAACACTTTACACTCATTGCCAATGGATGCCAG
>JALHOR010000103.1 GCA_022842885.1 Anaerolineae bacterium | reverse complement strand
CATATTCTGTATTGTTAATCAGCGCCACCGCGTCATCCCAATTTTGATAAGCAACCAGCGTTTTGACGGGCGCGAAAATTTCCATGCAACTGACTTTCATATCCGGCTGTGTATCGGTCAACACCGTGGGATAAAACAGTGTGCCATCACGTTTGCCGCCATGCAAAATGGCTGCCCCGGCATTAACCGCTTCCTGTACCCATGCTTCTGCGCGTTCTGCATCGTGCAGCGTAATCATCGGTCCCACATCGGTATCCGCTTCGCGTGGGTCGCCCACTTTCAGCGCCTTCACGCGGGCAATGAATTTATCGGTAAATTCTTCCAAGACATCATTCTGCACAATCAGACGCTGCACGGCAATACAATTTTGCCCGGCATTGGCGAAACCACCTTCAACCGCGTGTGCCGCTGCCATCTCTAGGTTAGCATCGCTGTGGACAATCATGCCTGCATTGCCACCCAATTCCAGAGCGACTTTTTTCTGTCCAGCGAGGCTTTTCAGCTTCCAACCGACGGACGAACTGCCCGTAAAACTTAACATCGTGATACGTGGGTCTGTGACCATCGTGCCAGCTAAGGGTCCCCAGCAGTTGACCATATGGAACGCTTCCGGCGGATAGCCCGCTTCCAGAATCAATTGTGCCAGCAAAACCGATGATAAGGGTGTTTTTTCCGCAGGTTTCAAGATGATGCTGTTGCCCACCGCCATCGCGGGTCCAATTTTGTGGCACGCTAGGTTAATCGGATAATTGAAGGGCGTAATGGCTAAGACTGTGCCAATCGGCACGCGCTTGGTAAACCCCTGACGATTCGCCCCGGCAGGTGTCCAATCGATTGAAAACACTTCGCCTTCTAGCCGATGGGCTTCTTCGCTGGAAACATAAATGGTTTGCATAGCGCGGGTGGCTTCGCCCATAGCGACTTTGCGCGTTTTGCCACTTTCCATAATCATCAGTTCGACCAGTTTATCAAAATTGTCTTTCATCAAACGGTGTAAATTCTGCAAAATTTCGGTGCGTTTATATGATGGCAACTTGCGCGTGATTTCAAAACCTTTTTGGGCGGCTGCCATCGCATCTTCCAAATCCGCCGCTTGCGCCATATAGACAGCGCCCGCCGTGCTGCCGTTATAGGGAAAATTCACTTCAAGCACCTCATCGCTGGTGCGCCATTGTCCGCTAATCAAAAATTTTTCTGGCATGGCTCAACTTGACTCCTGTATCCAAAGCACTATAATCAAAGGAATTAATTAATCTTTTAAATTAATTAATCAAAGCCATTGTACCCGACTTCGCATTTGCACAACACATCCATTTAGCGCCGATTTTGTAGGATACTCTATGATACTTCAGGGTGGTCAAAAAACGAACCTTCAGGGCTATTTGGGGCTGCTGCCGGGCATTGTATTGGCGGCGTTGATTGCCTTTTTGGGGATACAAGGCAGCGAGTGGATTGGGCGCAATCTGTTGAATCTGGAAAAAAGCCCTATCTCCGGCATCATGATTGCGATTTTGATTGGGTTGCTGATAGGCAATGTGCTGGTGCTGCCGGTGTGGTTAAAACCCGGCATACAGTTCAGCCTAAAATTTATTTTACGGGCAGGCATTATTTTGTTGGGCATTCGCCTGAGCCTCAGTGATATTGTCAAATTTGGGTCACTGGCGATTCCATTGATTATCGTGTGCATCACTGGGGCGCTGCTCATCACGTTATGGCTAGGGCGGCGCTTGCAACTTTCGCCGCGCATGAGTGCGTTAGTTGCCGTCGGAACGAGCATTTGCGGCGCAACCGCGATTGTGGCGACGGGACCCGCCATTGAAGCGAAAGAAGAAGAACTCACTTATGCTATCGCCAATATCACGGTGTTTGGCATTTTGGCGATGCTGGTTTACCCCTACTTGGCACATGCTTTGTTTGCTACCAATCAGACTGCCGCTGGTTTATTTTTAGGCACATCGGTTCATGAGACAGCGCAAGTGGCGGGCAGCGGCTTAATTTATTCGCAGTTGTATCAGGCAGAACAGGCGCTAGATGTTGCCACCCTCACCAAATTGATTCGCAATGCCTGTATGATGTTTGTGGTGCCGCTGATGGCGTATGTATATCAACGCAATGTTGTGACCAGCGAAAAGAAAAAAATTAATATTTTGAAGTTATTCCCGTTGTTCATTCTGGGCTTTTTATTGATGGCAGTTGTCCGCACGGTGGGCGATGTAACGCTGGAAAATGGCGCAGCATATGGATTTTTATCCGCCGCCGATTGGTCATCCCTCACCAAAACGGTGCAGCAGTGGTCAGAAATTTTCTTGGCAATGGCGATGGCAGGGGTGGGCTTAGGCACGAGTTTCCGGCAGTTGCAAAAACTGGGTCTTAAGCCGTTTTATGTCGGTTTCGGCGCGGCGTTGGTGACGGGTTTACTGAGCATCATCGGGATTTTGGTTTTGCAGCCGTAAATCTGTTTTAGAGAAATAAGATAACGTAACTACTCAAGTTGCCTTTAGCCCTCACCCTAAATCCCTCTCCCGTAGGAGAGGGACTTTAACCACCACGTTGGTTCTTATCTCCCCTTCTCCTTTGGGAGAAGGGGGCAGGGGATGAGGGCTGAGTAGTTACAAAATAATTTGAATTCCACCCGCTGAAGCGTTTGTTATTGTCGCAAAATCAGTGTCATCTGTGCCTCAGCAAAATGCATTGCGCTTAAGATATAGGTCGCGCCCCCGGCTTGCGCTGTCAGTTGGCGTAAAATGGCATTTACAGTCGTTTCTGCCTCTGCTACCAACGCACTCAGTTCGCCGGGTGGGGTACTATACAATGTGCCATTCACATCCACGCCCATCACATCCAATTGAGTTGCGCCGTTTTGTTGTAGTACCACGCCAATGGTTTGCCAAACACCTGCTGCTGGAATCAATACTTCGGCAGTGACGATGATGCCGCCGGAACGCAGGTCAAAACGCGCATTCCGCACCGTCTCGCCAGTCGCATTACAAATCATGCTGTATTCGTAACATAAGCTCAAAAGGGCATTTTCATCAAAGGTAGCTTGCAACACCGGGTCAACCATGCCAGTTTGGGCATCTGCCATGCTGCCCACCACAACATCTACTGGTGCGGCTAAACCACCAAGCGACTGCTGCCCAAGCTGTCCGGCATTCAGGATAATGTCTTGGGCAGAAATAGGGGTTGCCGCTGCCACTGGTAACAGCGTGGCAGCAGCAGTTGGGAAAAGCTGCCCGGTTTGCCCAACCGGGTTGAAGCCAGCGGCTTGTAATGCTAACGATGGCAAGAGGGTAGCTGCCAGAATCACACTCATCACCAGCGTGATTCCGCACAGCCCGAATACCACCACACAACCGCCAATCAGCAATGTCCGGTTATTTGCCCGCCGGACAGGGCGATACCGCTGAATGTGCATTTATGCCGCCGCTTCATGTTCCCGGCGCAGCCACCACATCAGAAAACCAATGCCCAATATCCCAAACGGCAGCACCAGCGTTGAAACAATGTTGATGACGTTGATTTGTTCCGGCAGCAAGAATAAAGGAATCGTCTGCGGCGCGACCAAAGTGACCGACGAAATCGTGCGGAATTCGTTGTAGCCCGCCGCCCAGAACACAGTCCGCAGTGCCATTTCGCTGTTTTTCACACCCAATGGGTCTAACTGTTTGAATTGGTTATAGATCAAGGATTCGCTGCCGACCAACACCACTCGCGCTCCAGTTTGCGTATTTTCGGCAGATGCTGCCACCGGAATTGCACCTGTGCGGTCTGTTGGTTGTTGCAGAATCGCGTCTTGGCTGACTGCGCCGCCGCTGAAATTCAAATCAGCTTTGGTATAGGCGCTTTCAAAGGTGCTGCTGAGGGTGGTCACGGTAACGCCAGATGGCGCAGTCTCGGCAATCTCAACGGGGTGCGGCGCACTCATGATAACTGCCATCTGAGTATCAAACGGCTGTGTGATATATTGTTCAGCACTGAAACTGGAAGTCACAATATCAATTACCGATTGCAGCGAATTTTGAGCATCAAAGACAATTTCGTTGGTGAAGCGCACACCAAATTTTTCGCCCAGATAGGTCGAAATATTATCAGCCGTCGCCAATGATTGCCCGCCTTCTAGGTTGACCCCCGCCAATAGCACGAGATTTCCGCCAGCATCCACATAATCAGTGATGACTTTGAGTTGTTCATCGGGTAGTGCCGTTGTGCCGCCTGCAATCACAACCACATCCCCATCGGCGGCGCGGTCAGTGCCAGCGAGAATCTCTTGCAATTCTAACAAGCTCACGACTTGCGTTTGCCATTTGTAGCGTTCTTCAAGTTCGGTTTTAAGGATGTTGCCATCCGTCGCGGTTGACCCATTAAAATCGGGCGCGTTATCCAGCCGCAGGAAGTATGCCCGGAAATCACCACTGGCAGAGGCTGTCAGCAGCGCATCAATGATGGTTTGCTGCGAAGGACTGGCGACTAACTCAGCATTTTCGTTATCCGGTGTGCCATCCTCTTTGAGAGGTGCCACCGCAAATTGCCCGGCGCGTGCGCCATAGGTTTCAGCGATTAACGGCTGGCGGTCAGGATTGATAAATTCATAGCTGATACGCCCGTTGCTGGCACGTTCAAATTCATCCAACAATGCTGAAATACGGTCACGCTGTCCACCTTGCGTCGAATCAAAGAAACCAATGATTTTCATCGGCGGCGTTGTCGGGTCGCTGGACAGTGTAGCGACCACTTCTTTCGCTTGGTCAGTCAAAATCAAGGGGCTGGTGGCGCTAAAATTCTGCTGGATATTCTGTTGGCGAATCACCACATAGATGAAAATCAGCGCCACAATGATGGCAACTGCCACCACAATGCCCACTGTGCCATATTGAAAACCACGTCCGGTCAGCAACGCCCGCACTTGTTCGGGTGCCATCAGCGCCCACGCCAGCAAACATACGACGCCAACACCGATACCACCCCAAAATTCAATTTCGCTGGTGGATTGAGTCAGCCAAACATATAACGCGACCAAAAAGCCTGCCCCCGCAATCAGCAGCAAATAAACCGGCGGGAATAACGGTTTGGCGTCGAAATCCGGTGAAGTATTGTGGGTTGTCATGATGCCCTCCAGCGGCGCGTGCCAGTAATCAAGGTCGTGATGAACAAGCAGGCAATCATCACTAAGATGAAATATGCCACATCCTCAGCACGAAGAATGCCTTCCAGCATCGTATTTTGATAATGGGCTGTCAGCCCCAATTCACGCAGGAAATCCGCAGCACCCGCCGTTGAGGGTTGGTTGGCAGCGATTTCAGCGGCTCTATCTGCCAAGAACAGCACCAACACGCTGGCTGCGCCCAAGAATGCCGCCACAATCTGGTCTTCGGTGATGGCAGACCAAATGAGTGTCACGGATAAGACCGCCCCACCATACAGCCACGCACCAAAATACACCACTGCTACCAAGCCACCATCCAGCGTCGCGCCATAACTGGCAAGCATCACCAGATGAATCAGCGTGAGCAGCAAAATCACGGTATATACTGTCCACACGGCGAAAAATTTGCCGATGATAAATGCTGATTCGCCCATAGGCAGCGTCATCAACACTTCTAAGGTGCCTTCGCGGGCTTCTTCGGCGATGAGGCGCATCGTCAACAACGGTGCAACGATGAACATCAAAAACGTAATGAAAAACAAATTGCTCAAAAAGGCTTCTTCCGCGCCATAAGTCGCTTGCCCCTGCTGGTTGATGAGGGCAATCTGGCGCACATTGTCGCTGAACAGCAGCCCAATCAACAACAACAAACCGAAGGTAATGGCATAAGCGATAGGCGAGCGAAAAAATAAGCCGACTTCACGTTTATAGACTGCAAAAATAGCTCTCATGCACGCTACTCCTTGGCTGCTTCGGCGACTACATCTGCCGCTAACAACGACTCATCAGTAGGGGTTTCGGTGTCTGGTTGAACGCGGCGCGTGAGTTCTAAGAAGATTTCTTCTAGGTTGACTGCCAGCGGACGAATTTCAACCAATTCAATATTGGCATTCACCAATGCCTTTGCCACTGCCGGGCGTGGGTCAAGACTGGCTTCTGACGGTGTGACGACAAAGCCTTCGGGAATTTGGGTGACTTCTTTCACGCCATTGGTCTGTTGCATCGTGGTTAAAATCACATCCACATTGCCATTCGCCCGGACTAAGACGCGCCCACCGCGTTCTAATTCGCCGCGTAATTCTTGCGGTGCGCCTTGTGCCACAATTTCACCCCGATTGATGATGACCACTTTATCGCAGACTTGTTCGGCTTCTGACAAGATATGGGTGCTGAATAACACCGTATGATTTTTGCCCAACTCTTTGACCAAATCGCGCAGTTCCAATACTTGGAATGGGTCTAACCCAATTGTGGGTTCGTCAAGAATCAACACTTCGGGGTCATGCAGCAATGCCGATGCCAAGCCGACACGTTGTTTCATGCCTTTGGACAACGTGCGAATCTGGCTTTCGGCACGTTTGAGCAAGCCGACTCGTGTCAACACATCTTCTGCCCGTGAGCGCCGATTTTTGACACCGCGAATTTCGGCTAGATACATCAAATACCCGATTGCCGTCATATCCCGATACAGCGGCACATTCTCCGGCAGATAGCCCACACGCTTCCGCACAGCGAGGCTTTTTTCAAACACATCAAAGCCTGCTACGACTGCCTTGCCCGCGGTGGGCGGCGTGTAGCCCGTCAAAATTCGCATGGTGGTGGTTTTGCCCGCACCGTTGGGTCCTAAGAATCCGGTCACTTTGCCGGGTTCGGCAGTGAACGAGATGCCCCGAACAGCGGTCACATCCCCATATTTTTTAACTAATCCAGAAACTTCAATCATTCACAATCCCTCCTCATGAGGCGTACCGACACATTGCGGCGGGCATTATAGCGCAGACGTTCAAAAGGTTGCAGGGCGGTTAGGGTAATCAACACAAAATTTACAAATCCTATTTTTGCCCTTTTATAACGAAAAAGACGTTTTATAATCTTTCGTGACCCGTTCAGGATTTTTATGACTTTCAACTAACAGGATGTTTATGACCGCAACCGATACGCCTACAATGTCTACATCGCGCTTTGCGCCGCTGCTTCCCAAACCACCTCAACTATCCCGTTTTCAGAAATTTTTGTCGTATTACCAACCGTATCGCCGTTTATTGGCGCTAGATTTGCTGTGTGCGTTTGTCATTTCTGCGATTACCCTGCTGCTCCCCATCAGTGCCAACCACATCACCAAAAATATTTTAGCGACACCCGCAACCGATATGCTCAATCAAATTTTGCTGACGGGTGTTCTCATGCTGGTCTTGGTGGGCATTCATACTGCGTGCAATCTGTTTGTAGATTATCGCGGGCATATGATGGGCGCGATGATGGAACGCGATATGCGCCGCGAATTGTTCGACCATTATCAAAAGTTGTCGTTTGGCTTTTATGATGAGCATAAAACCGGGCAGTTGATGACGCTTATCACCAATGATTTATTTTGGCTCGCAGAACTTTATCATCATGGACCCGAAGACTTGGCGATTGCCCTGCTTAAAGGCGGCGGCGTTTTGGTGATTTTATTTGCCATTGATGTGCCGTTGGCAGTGTGTCTCTTTTTGTTTTTGCCCATTATGGCGGGGTATGCGTTTTATTTTAACCGCCGCATGAACCGCGCTTTACGCATCAGCCGCGATAGAATCGGTGACATCAATGCCCAAGTGGAAGATACACTGGCAGGCATTCGCGTGGTTAAATCGTTCACCAACGAGGCGCTTGAGGCACAGAAATTTGCCATTGAAAATCAGCGTTTTTTGCAAAGTCGCAGTGATGGCTACCGCAGCGAAGCCTATTCTTGGGCGGGTATCGTGGCATTTACGCAACTGCTGACGCTGGTGGTGCTTATTTTGGGCGGCATCCAAATTGCCAATGGCGCGTTGGCGCTCGCTGATTTGCTGACGTTTTTATTGTGCGTGGGCATTTTGGTCGAGCCGATTCAACGGGCGGTCAATTTTGCACGATTATATCAAGAGGGCGTTACCGGGTTTAACCGCTTTATGGATTTGCTGGAGGTGCAACCAGAACCACAAGATGCGCCCAATGCCACCGATTTAACCGCTGTTCAGGGACATATCACCTTTGAGAATGTCAGTTTTCGCTATCGAGAAGAGTACGATTTTGTGCTGAAAAATCTGTCCGTAACCATCCAAGCCGGGGAATATGTAGCGTTGGTGGGCGCGTCGGGCGTGGGCAAAACAACGTTGTGTTCGCTCATCCCACGTTTTTATGATGTGGATGCCGGGCGCATTCTGATAGATGAACAGGCGATTCAGGCGGTGCGTTTGCGGTCATTGCGCCAGCAGATTGGCATTGTACAGCAAGATGTGTATTTGTTCGCCGGAACAGTCCTTGAAAATATCCAATATGGGAGTTTGGAGGCGTCCCGCGCTGCGATTATCGCCGCCACCCAAAAAGCCTATGCTCATGAATTTATCATGGCGCTGCCGCAGGGTTATGATACCGATATTGGGCAGCGCGGCATCAAATTATCTGGTGGGCAAAAACAACGCTTGAGCATCGCGCGGGTGTTCCTAAAAAATCCGCCCATCCTCATTTTTGATGAAGCTACCAGTTCGCTGGATAACGAGAGTGAACGCGCTGTACAGGACTCGTTAGAGCAGTTGCGCCATCACCGCACGATGTTGGTCATTGCTCATCGCTTATCCACCGTGCGGAATGCCCAACGCATTTTGGTTCTCGGCGATAACGGTATCGAAGAACAAGGCACACATGATGACCTTATCGCCCGCGATGGCATCTATGCCCATCTGTATGCCATGCAGTTGCGGCTGTAATAAGGCGGCTTTGGCATAATCTTATGGTATATTGAAAAATAGACTCACCTATCATCACAATTCTGAGGGGCAATTATGTCACGCGAAGTATGGACAGCAGTAGATGATTATTTTAATGGGCTGTTTTTGCCACATGACCCCGTTTTAGACCAAGCCTTAAAAGCCAGTGATACTGCTGGATTGCCCGCGATTAATGTCACGCCAGCGCAAGGCAAGTTGTTGATGATGCTGGCGCAAATGCAGAGCGCAAAAAATATCTTGGAAATTGGCACTCTGGGCGGCTACAGCACCATCTGGTTAGCGCGGGCATTGCCCGAAGATGGCAGGCTCATCACGCTGGAATATGCCGAAAAACATGCCGAAGTTGCCCGCCATAACATCGCTAACGCTGGGTTGGCGCATCAAGTAGAAATTCGGGTGGGACGGGCGATTGACCACTTGCCAACCATTGCCGCCGAAGGGCATATTTTTGACCTGATTTTTATTGACGCCGATAAACCGAGTAATCCCGATTATTTTCAATGGGCGCTGAAATTGGCGCGTAAGGGCAGCCTCATCATTTTGGATAATGTCGTGCGCGATGGCAATGTCATCAACGGCGAAAGCAGCGATGCCAGCGTTATTGGGACACGCCGCGCCAGTGAACTGATAGGCGCTGAAGCGCGGGTGAGCGCCACTACCATCCAAACTGTCGGCAGCAAAGGGTATGATGGCTTCGCGCTGATTCGGGTGGTGGGCGATGCATAATGATAGTTTTGAATGTAAAAACATTATTGGAGTAGAAAGATGCAATTGGCAAAGGTTGATGTGGAGCGATTTTATAATATTTGGTTTGCGTTGTTGCATTATGTGAATCAACAGCGCAAATTGGTCGGCGATTTTCCTGCCAAATGGAACAATGTAAGTGTTTCACCAGCACTTGCAGTACCCCTGCGTGATGCACTCTGGAAAGATGATACATTACGCGAAGCATTCATAGCCGAAAATCCATCTAATCTTTCTGTGGATGACTTGGCATTGGTCAAAAGTTGGCAGCATCGCGTTGTGGGGGCATTTTTTATTTTTCGGCATCTTAAAAAATATTCTATCTTTTTGACCGAAGCCGATGAACGCGGCTATGGGGTTTTAGGTCTCATTAGCTCTTTTGAAGAGGTTGTGGGTCCCCATATGCCAATTTATGTAGAGGCGGTGCTGCTGCCTTACGAAGATTGTATTATCTATGATGGCTTGCTAGTTCCTTATTCGATTTACTTTGGGAGTGGTATTCGTGCCAGTCTTGCAAATAATTATCGTAATATTCAAGAACGCGGCGGCATCATTACAAAATTGCCCTATGACGATAACCCTAACTTGCTGAGTGATGTTCGCGCAAGCAATAAAAAAGTATTGGCAGCTTTCCAAAAAGCGTTGGGTGCATCCGGCTTAAGTCCCAAAATGATTTTGGAGCATAGCAATAATCTTAATCATTACGCGGTAGAATTTCTTCTTAAACAATCTCCACCGGGCAAACTACTTGATATAAGCATGAAAACGTTGGAAGCCTACCAAAAAATACACCCAACCCTCAATTGGGTGAGTTTCAAACGATTTGTGTGGTTTTTGCGAGATACGAATCGAATCGATTGGGATGCTGCTGAAAACTTACTTGATTCTTTTAAACGCCAATAGGGAACTTGTCCGATAACACAACCCACACAACAAAATCAGCGTACAATCAAGAAACGACTGAATCATCCATGAGAATTTGCGTATGTTGATCACTTCAATAGAACAAGTAACGCCAGAAGTATTGACGGCGATTTTGCGGCATAATGGCTTTTTGTGGGAACGTGCCACTGTATCCGGTCTGCGCGTGGTTAAATCGGGCGAGACAAATGCGGCGCAGCATTATATTTTTGAGATTCGTTATCGTGATCCGCGCAGTTTAAAAGAAGCGCCGGCTCGTGCTTTCTTGAAACTCTCGCGTCTCGATTATCCTTATCCGCACATATTTGAAAAAGAAATCAAATTTTACTTGGATGTTGCCTCAGCGATGCAGCGTCGTTACAAACGCGACGAACTGCCGCTGCCGTTTTGTTATGATGCGTGGTATGACGAAAAAAATGGACGGTCTCATTTGCTGTTGGAAGATTTGTCCGAAAAATTTATGCCTGCTAAAGGCGGGCAACCTCCTTCCAAATTGCATCTGGAAAAGATGGTCGAAAAATTGGCCTATCTGCACGCTTTTTGGTGGGAACATCCAGCATTAGAAGATTATGCCACGCCGCACACCGACGAGTCGTTGCACGCTGCCGAGGCACTTTATCAGCAAAAATATGATGCTTTTGCCCAAGTGATGCAAAGCCGTTTATCGCTGCAACATCGAGATATGTTGGAAAAAATCACGGCGCATTTTCCAGAGCGCCGCCGTGAACGAATGCTGAATGGTAGGGGCATGACCATCGTGCATCGGGATACGCATCCGGGTAATTTTATGTATGCCTATAATAGTGTGCGCCTGATTGATTGGCAAAGTTGGCGCATAGACAGCGGCACGGATGATGTGGCGTATCTGTTAGCCTGTTTTTTGCCAGAGCAAACCCGCCGCCGCGAAGAACGCCACTTGCTGCAAAAATATTATGATGCGCTGGTGCGTTTGGGTGTTAAAGGCTACACATGGGATGATTGCCTCTACGATTATCGGGCATCGTTGGCGCGGTGTGTGGCATTTTTGCTGGTGGCATGGAAACCAGATGACGGCGCAGATGGATGGCTGCGGGGCGAAAAGGCACTGCGGGCATTCGCTGATGTCGAAGGTATGTCTATTTATCGAAAATAATCTGCGGCGGGCAGCAATCGCTGCCCGCAAAGAATCGTTTTATGTTCACAGATTTTATCGTTCCCGGCATGAGTTTGGCGTTGAGTGCAATCGCCATCCCGGGACCATTACAGGCATATTTGCTGAATATCACGTTAAATTATGGCTGGCGGCGCGGCTTGCTCGTTGTGGTTTCGCCGCTGATTACCGATGTGCCTATCATACTGTTGACTCTATTTTTGTTGAGTGGCTTGCAGGGCATTTCGCCCAATACCATTAAGCTAATTCAGATTGCTGGAGGTATCTTGCTGCTCACGATTGCGTGGGGTGCTTGGGCGCAATATCGGGCGGGGGTAACATTCGGCGCAGAAAAAAGCCAACCTGCGGATGGCTCCCCACGTCGGATTCTGGCGACGGGCATCATGATGAATTTCCTGAGTCCGGGTCCTTATATTTTCTGGTCAACTGTGAACGGACCTTTATTGCTGAAAGGCTTGGCAATTTCGCCCCTGCACGCTGTTTCTTTTTTGCTGGCATTTTATGGCACATTTTTAGGTGGATTGGCGTTGCTGGTTATGATTGTTGACCGTGTTGGGCGTTTGAATATGCGGGTGATGCGTGGCTTGATGCTGGCGACGATTGTGCTACTGGTTTATTTTGGTACGCGCCTCATTGCGGATGCATTTGGACTTGCTGATATTCAAACTGTGATAGTCCCTTTGGCATTGTTGGTGGCTGCTGCTTGGCAGTATCAGTTAAGTGCCACTAACTCATCGGCATAAATATCCCATCGCTAAAGCAAGCATCTGACCAAGAGTCAACAAGGGTTAAATCTCAATCCTCTTTGCATCATCTCCAATTGCATCTCTGTATTTATAATAAAGCGGGTAAACTATACAGCACGCTACCGAACATCAACGAGGACTGTCATGGACGACAACTCGAACTTTAAACAAAATTACATGGAAGGGCTAACCATTTTTGGTAATGCCCGCGCCCGCGCCTTCTTAGAGGATATGGTTAATTTGCTGCGCGGAAAATCGGCTGAACTATTGAGCTTTGAAGATATTCGCGCTCGGCTGCGCTTGCGCGAAGAAAGTTATAAAGGTCTCCAAGATATTGAAGTAGATAAAATTGTAGGCAGTGTGGGGCGCTATAAAGATTTTACTTCCACATTTTTGCCACGCACGAATGAAATGCGGGAACGCTGGAGCCGGGTTTATGCTCAAATTAACAGCATGGAAGGGGTTCCCCCGATTGAAGTTTATAAAGTGGGGGATGCCTATTTCGTGCGCGATGGCAACCATCGGGTTTCGATTGCACGGCAACTTAATGCGAAAACCATTCAGGCACATGTCACCGAATTACCCACTGCAATTCATATTGAATCGGGCATGACCTTAGAAGAATTGGACGCGGCGGCAGGGTATGCAGCTTTTCTGGATGAAACTGGATTACGGACGGCTCGCCCCCATCATCAATCTATTCAACTGAGCGAACCATCGCGGTATCCTGAATTGCTTGGGCATATTTATTTACATGCTCAAGTGCGTGAATTAGCACGCGGCGCACCAGTTACAACGACCGAAGCCGCTGCTGATTGGTATGATAATGTGTATCGTCCGGCTGTAACCTTGATTCGCAAGCATAAAATCTTGGAATTGGCAGACGAAGCCAGCAAACGCACCGAAGCGGATATGTATTTGTGGATGATTGACCACTTGCGTGATTTGCGCCAGCAATACGGCGGCGATACACGCAGTCGCAAATTTAGTCATGCGCTCGTGGATTATCTCACCGAGAAAAAAATTCCTATCCCGCGTGACCTCTTGCAAGAAGATGATGATTCGGTCATCTTATCGCGCACCCAAGTGATGAAGGCAGTTCAGGAACGTTACCATACCGATGATAATAATCTGCCCAAAGATGGCGATAATCCAAGTGAAGAAATCTAACTGTCTCTATGGGTTTGTCTCATGGTGACGTATTTTTAGGTGCAATCCACAGGCAAACGTCTATCTTCCGGCACAGCATCAACGCCACTGATGTCGAATCGCTGTTGGGTTGCCGGGTCATAAAAGCCAATGAAAACCTCAGCATCGTCAGGAATATCAGCCAAGGTGCGCTGTATTTGCAAACGACTGTAAATGGGCAGCGCATCCGGCGGCATGAGGTTATCTAAGCGGGTATCTTGTGTTGTGATGAGCGTGCCATCGGCGGCTTGAATGTGGATGAAAAAACGCCAATCGAGTGATACTCGTTCTACAAGTTGCCAATCTAAAGCCAGCGATAAGTTTGTTCCTGAAAATTTGCAATCCGTAGCAAGCAACGCTAATTGGTTATCCCAAACAGCATCGGGTATCTCTAAAACCGGTTCAGGCAGTTGCTCTAATACGGATACTGCCATCACCCGCACATGGTTATCTTGCACTTCCGCCGAAGATATAACAGGCATGGCTTGCTGCTGCACTTGCGAATAGACGGCTACAAACAGGGCATAAGCGGCAGTTTGTTCTGGGAGAGATAAAAAATAACGTTCAAAAAATATATCGCCTGCTTGCCAGCGTGTCGTTTTCCATTCCGGCGGACGACTCGCGCCTAATGTGACATCTTCGATTTTTACAATCTCATTGGTGGCAGTATCTATCAACCGGAAGGTGACAACATAATCTTCAGCAGGTGTCTTCAACGTTTCCCAGAATAATTCAAATGTCAGATAGCCATTGGCACGATAATTGCTCTCGTAAAAAGCAGAGCCACGCAATTTTATTTCGTTATTATAGAGACCTTCTAATGGCACAAATTCTGCCGGAATTTCGCTTTCACGTATGACTTGTGGGCGCGGCATATTATCCGTCAGCCAATCGGCAGTCCACAAAATCACACCATTCAGCATAATACCTATCAGCAACCATTGTGCCAATTTGCGTTGTTGTTTGCGCCATGCCCATAATTGGGCGAAAGCGTAGCCCGCTAATGGCAGCAAAAAAATCGCCATGCCAATGCGTGTGCGCCCCAAGCTGTAAAACGGCAGCAGCGTTATTCCCCAGGCGCCTGCTCCCAAAAACAGCAGCAGCATTGCCCGCCAGTCTTTTGCCAATATGCCAGCAATCGCGCCGAATAAGGCGATTGCCAACAGGGTTCGCACCGTCATATTGAGTCGCAGCGATAACAAGCGCGTCATGAACGATAAGCGATAACCATACGATTCATAATCAGTCTGTGCCGAATCGCTGTGTTCTTCGCTTTGCCAAATGAGACCCAAGCGCCGGAAGGTCAGTTCAACCACGCGCATGGGGTCACGCGCTACATCGCGCTGCAAGGCAGCATCCCAATCTCTGCCGCGTGCAATCGCCCATTTTTCGCTGACTCCCAAATAAGAAGTCAACCCCATCGAATCGAGGTTGTTTGCGCGGAACAAATGCACTTCACTTTTGCTCGGTGTGAGCATGTAAAAGCCGGCGCTAAAATTGAGGTAAATCATGGGTGTAAGTGCAGCGATAAGCCCAAGTGCGGCTACACTGCCATAGATGATGCGCCGTCGCCAAGTGAGCGATACTGAAAACCATAAGGCTACCCAAATCCACGCGATAAAAATCAGCCATGAGCCGCGCAAAATGCCCAACCAACCCACGATGAGTCCTGCCAGTAGCGCCAAACCCCAATGCGGTTTTCGCAGCAATAACACGCCCATGCCCAATAAGAGCGCAATCACCAAATTGGCGATGCTCTCTGGCTGTAACGATTGCTGATAATGAACTAAGGGCATAAACAATGCAGCTAAAACACCTGTCAAAATGCCCGGTTCGGGGCGCTGGAACAGTCCCCATGTCGCGAGTAACAACAGCACTGGTACAACACTGCCGGCAATGGTATTCAGCCGATACATGGCACTCACATCGGGACCTAAAACCAGCGTTGCTACGCCTAAATAGATAAAATTACCCTGCTGCGATTCTTGCCCCGGAATCGGTTTTGTGCCTTCCAACCATGAGCGCCCCATGAACACATAATTATCCCAAGTGTGTTCCATGCCCCACCAGATAGCGCCGCTATTGAGTTTTTCCGTGAGTGTGATGCCTTGTACAATCATTGCCAACAGCCAAATGACCACACAAGCTAACATTGCCCGCCGCGACCAACGAAATGCCAGCAGCATCGTTATGATTCCGGCGGCTAGAAAAACCCAAAAGCCAAGCCTAGCCACTTCTTGAACAAAAGAGCGCGGCACAAAATCCCAAGCGGGTTGCACATAACGATTGCCCAATAAGCCTGTTTGTATAAAACCAAATTGTCCGCCAGATTGGGGTTCATCCGGCATTTGATAGACGACTTCAAACGGAATGGGGTCAGGGGCATTTTCTGGTAATGTGATTTCGGTGGATGCGCTGCCTTCATAAACAATGGCATTATCAAATGTCACACGGACTGCCGCGCCGATGCTGTTTTCTAGCCACACACGATTGGACGCGGGACGATTTAACGCGCCAGCCAGCGTGCTAGATGCCCCCGGTAATCCCGAAACACGCGGCAAATGGTCAAGCCAGACAAAATAGGCGGATAAAGATTGCCCATGCGTAATGCCATAGGGCAGCGTATACCCTATGCCTAAACAAGCCAGCGCCAGCACCAAAAGCCCTATGCCAAGCCAAAAACGGCGCAACCGCAACCATGTATCAGCAACCGGAGTGAGTGTTTTTTCAGGAGGGGTTATCATCAAGGGTGAACTCATGAACGAAATAAAAACAGGTCAACAGTATAATCTATTTCAACCTACTGCCAAATTGCCAACCTTGAAGCCTGTATTAGGTCTTGGGAAAAGCGTCGTCTGACAAGCGGCGCGAAATCGTGGGGGAAACTATGTCAAATTCTGATAAAAAATCGGCTACACTGAAATAAAATGCGGAACGATATGTGTATTTTCTGGCGTCTATCTCATGAGATAGCCAATCACTCGTAATGAAGAAACCTATGCCTAAGCCTAACGTCAATAATCAGCCCACCATGCCAAATCCGGCGCTGCAACCGTCGCGCCAGCAAAAAGCCCCTTTGCCAGCACCCCGCCCAGCCCGTGGCAAACCGGGCAAAGTGTCTATTCCATCGCCGCTGCCTGTAGTCCAACCACAGCCGCACATGCCCAAATCATCGGTGCCGCCGCCCCCTGCCCAACCACAGCCTGTTTTGCGCCGTCCGAAAGCCAAAAGTGGTCGGCGGTTATGGCTCATTTTTCCTGCATTAGTCGTGCTAGCGGGCATTATCGGTGTGAGCATGGTGAGTGCTGGTGTATTGCTCACCTATAGTCGTGGCATTTTGCCGGGCGTATCTGTAGGCAATATTTCCCTGAGTGGCTTATCGGAAGCGCAAGCACAAGCCCGCCTGAATGATGAATGGCGTATGTTGACTCTGCGTGATGGTGAACGCACTTGGACAATTGACCCGGCAACATTAGGGATAACGTTAGATGCCGAAAAAATGGCACACGCTGCTTATGCCCAAGGACGTGCTGCTGGAAATCCTGTGCAAGCCTTCATCGGGCAAGTGAATATTGCCCCGATGGTATCTGTTGATAGCACGACAGCGGCATTAGCCCTAGAGCAGCAGGGAAATGAATTTGAACTGCCCGCCGTTAATGCAGGTGTGCGTTTGGTAGATGGTAAAGTACAGGCAACCCCGCCACAAAATGGTCGCCGCGTGGATGCTCAGGCAACAGTGCAGGTGTGGCTGCAAAATCCGGCAGAAGCACTAACAGATGGTACATTGGAATTGGTCATGCAAACGATAGCCCCGGCTGTCAGTGATGCCAGTGCTATGGTGGCAGAAGCAGAACGTATTCTGCAAAATTCGCTGGATATGCGTGTTTTTGACCCGGTAACAGGCGATTCAGTCTATTGGTCACTGCCACCCACAGAATGGGGCAAATGGCTGACGGCTGTTCCAGATTCTAACAGTCCAATAGGCTTATCGCTGTATGCCGATGACAACGCGATTCGCAATTTTTTAACGGCGCAATCCACACAAGCATTTGACCCATCGCGCTCAATTGATATTGAACAAGGCATTGCGTCTATCCAGAATGCTTTGGCAAAAGGCACACCGGGCGCTGCTTATGTCGTTGTCAAACATGCACCGCGCACGCATACGGTTCAAGCAGGCGAAAGTATCATCAGCATTGCGTGGGATTATGGTGTGCCGTATCTGTATGTCACACAAGCCAATGGCGGCATCGAAGATGTGTCTATCGGGCAGCAAATCATTATTCCGCCTGCTGATCAATTTTTGCTGAAGCCCGTCGTGCCGGATAAACGTATCGTCGTGAGCATCAGCCAGCAAAAAACATGGGTGTACGAAAATGGGCAGCTTAAGTGGGAATGGGTAAGCAGCACGGGTATTTCCAGCAGCCCCACTTGGCCCGGCGTGTATCAAGTTATCTCGCATGAAATCAATGCTTATGCCGGCAATTGGAATTTATACATGCCCAATTTTATGGGGGTGTATCAACCGATTCCGGGTGCTGAGTTTACCAATGGTTTTCATGGTTTTCCGACACGCGGTGGCGGGCAATTATTATGGGAAAATAGCCTTGGTACGCGGGTTACATATGGTTGCATCTTGTTAGATAACACCAATTCGCAACTGCTTTACGAATGGGCAGAAGAAGGGGTCGTGGTCGAAATTCAGGCGTAAAATCCTTGAGTGTGCTACTGATTGCTTAGAACGTGTATAATATTGGGAAACTGTTGTCTGTCGTAGATGGGTACAAGCATATGGATGACTACAACAAACCAGTTGCGCGTAAGACGGCGAGCGTACGAGAACGACAAGCACAGCGATACCGCCGCAAACATGCGTTTGTCACGCTCAAAGAAGAAGGCAGCGCCAAAATATCCACTGTCACCGCGCCGCTGGAAAATTCAGTGATGACCCAGCGGCTAAAAGTGATGGTAGGCGATACGTTATGGTATCTGCTGAAGCGCACGCCGTTGGTCAAAATTATCGCCGGAGTCCTTGGGCTAACGCTGTTGTTTACCATCGCCAGCTTTGTCTTCAGCGATAAAATTGCGCCGAATGTCTGGGCATTGGATACGGCGATTAGCGGATTGACGATTGAACAGGCACAGGCGGCATTATTAGCTGCTTGGCAAGATGAAGTCAAAATCATGGTCATGTTGGAAGATAAGACCTTGCAACAAGTGCCGCCTGAACAAGTCGGTTTGTTATTAGATGCGAAACAAATGGCGGAAATGGCATTTGGAGCGCGGTTGTCTGGCATTCCCATGGGCGTTTATATTGACCCCATTATCACGTTTGATGCCGGGGCAGCCCAACGATATTTGTTGAATTTGACAGAAACGGTCTATATCCCCCCTTATGAAGCCGGTTATGCGTGGGAGGGGGCGGTTTTGGTGGGCATACCGGGGCGTGCCAGCCGGGAATTAGATGTGGCGTTGACGTTGCAACGCTTATCACAAGACCCCGATAGCGTGGTTGAAAATCGGCAGTTGACATTGCTCACCATGTCTACACCGCCCAATGTGATGGATCCACAGCCGTATTTGGCACAGGCAGAAGCATTTGTTATCAGCAATTTTCAGATTATTGGCTATGACCCCTTCTCCGATGAGATTATCCCGTGGGCAACCACCCAAGATGAAATGACGCGCTGGTTAGCCGCAGGTGCCAATGGCATTATCGTCCGTCCGAATGCCCTAGAACCATTTGCCGATGCTATCAATGCACGCCTGAAAGAATCGGGCAAACCGCGCTATTTAGACCCACAAGAAGTCGCCAATGCCATCAATGATGCGATCGTCACCAAGAATGACCGGGCAGTTCTGCGAATTCGGTATTTGCCGGGGCAATATGAGATTGCAGATGGTGATATTGGGTACGAAATTGGGCGCAAAACTGGGCTGCCCTTTGGCATGATAGAAGCAGCGAATCCGGGCTTAAACTGGAATCAATTGTATATTGGGCAGACGATTAATTTGCCGTCGCGGGATGCCTTGCTGCCCCAAACCCCAGTGTCTACCAAACGTATCATCGTAGATTTAGACCGCCTATGGCTAGTCGCTTATGAAAATAACCAGATGGTGTTTAACTATCCTATCTCGTCTGGACGTGGCGAAGCGCCCACATTCCCCGGCATCTTCCAAATATTAACGCATACAGATGTGGCATATGGCAGTAGTTTTACGCTGTGTGACGATGCCGGTTTGAACTGCGGGCAGTGGGAGATGGAGTGGTTCATGGGGGTGTATGAAGTCGTGCCGGGACTCATGAATGGTTTTCATGGGGATGTGTTATTGCCGAATGGTGCATTACTCGGTGGTGGTGGTGGCGCACGCAGCCGCAGCACGTTTGGTTGTGTGATGGCAGATAATACCAACGCCAAGGCGCTCTATGATTGGGCAGAACTAGGTACCGTCGTTGAGATTATTTCATCGCAGTTCCCGCCGCAAAGTGCGCTTGGTCAGCAGGCGTATGAGTTTATTCGGGCGAATAGTTTTTAGTTTCGCTCATATCCTGATTGGGTGAAAAGTGCGTATTTGTAGTGACAAGGCAAGCCGTTGTCAGAA
>JALHOR010000102.1 GCA_022842885.1 Anaerolineae bacterium | reverse complement strand
AAAACGACCCTTGGCGCTTGAGCCTGCTGCGCCGCATGGATATTATCATGGCAGTCGGGCGCGATGACCGCCTTTTAAATCATTCGCAGCGGATGTCCAGCGTGTTATGGGGCAAAGGCATCGGCAATGCCTTACGCGAATGGGATGGTTGGTCACACGACTGGCAGTATTGGTGGAATATGCTGCACCTGTATGTCGGCGGCAGTGATTAACCCTCATCGTAACTACTCAGCCCTCATCCCCCGCCCCTTCTCCCAAAGGAGAAGGGGAGATAAGAACCAACGTGGTGGTTAAAGTCCCTCTCCTACGGGAGAGGGATTTAGGGTGAGGGCTGCAAGGTGGGCTAGGGTGAGGGCTAAAGGTTCCGTTCCCTATTCATTCGGCTCACACGCGGCATCTTTGTTTAACCATAACATGCCATTGGGAACGGGCAACAGTGGTTCAAGATGCAGTTTATCGGCATACCGTTGATAAAAATCATCTTCTAAAAACAAATAGCGCGACTTCAACGGAAATTGTAAGCTATCCTCATCCAAAATTGCCGATACCCCAATGCCCGGTGGCACTGCCAATAAAACCTCAATGGGTACAAATAGAAAATAAGGGGTATGCAAAACGGTATTACACCAAGGTGAGGTAGTCGTAGCATCATAACTCATCACCGACATCAACTGCTCCGACCAAGCATCAATGGCAGTATCCCGATCATGATTTACATGGTTGCCATACCATTCAGGACTGCGATAGGTCGCCGGGATAATGGGCAAAACCAGCGCCAATGCGACAATCATTACCCCAACAAGCCGATAACGCCGACACGCCACTAGCAGGAACAAGCTCATGAGCAAGTGCGGCGTCGTCACCCGATAATCGCGCCAATCAAAAATATCATACAAGATGAGGTTGAAGACTAAAATCACGCCAATATTATACAGATGCAGCAGCACTTCCTGTTGAGACAAGGCTGAAGTGGCGATTGGGCTGTTATTTTTCCTGTTCTTCTGCCACAACCATGCCGCCAACAACAGCCCAATGAACAAAAACAGCATCGCCCGATTATGAATCTCCAAGGGATGTCCAGCCAACCCCGCTTGAATATTATTCGTGATTTTTAGACCTAAAATGGGGATAGACCCCAACGGAAAATGGCGCACAACCTCCAGCAGACTCTGCACAAATTTGACATCTGGCGCTGCCATTAATTGCGTGAGCCAAGCCGAGAAAATAAATAACCCGCCGCCTAAGATCGTTGCCCAAAAACCATTTTTAAATGAGGGAGTCCGCAACGCCAAGATCGCAAACGGCACAAACAAAATTGCCCAAGTGGGACGCAGCAAAATTGCCAAGACCATCAACGCTAATAACAGCCCCCACTGCCAGCGCCATCCGGTCTGTCCCAATAAACGCCGTTGCAACAACCGATAAAAAGCGGTTGCCAACAAAATTGCGATAGCTTGCTGCTGCACTTCTAACATAGAGGAGGCGCTGAATAACAAAAACGGTGCGAAGGTTACAATCAACAGTGCCGTGAAAATCAATTGCCAGCGCGTCGCTTGGATTGACCACAAAAACAGCATGACTGCCGCGCTGAACAGCCCCATATTCAGCAGCGGAATCGCATACAATGACCAACCGAACAAACGCCCTTGCAGCCCATACACCAGCGGCACCGCCGCCCCCCACGCATAGTAGCGCGTAAAGGCTGCCGGAGCAGGTTGTTCATTAACCGTATAATACCCACCTTGGAAACCAGCTTCGCGGAAGGTGAGAGCTTGGTGCCAATAATAAATTTCATCGCTCCAAGTGGGGGTTGTCGCGCTCAAATTAGCGTTCATCATCACCCCAAACAACCCGATGCCAACCAGCAGCGGCAGCAACCCAATACTAACAATAAGCGTGAACCGAAGGATGGGATTTTTAATAGGATTTTCTGATGAAGACATACAGTGGTTAGCACTCGTTTCAAAAGGCATCATGACTTAGCTAAAACAAAAGTGGATTCAACCCTCAGCAGCAATTGAATCAGCCCCCTATTGTACACAGTCGCCACAGGCTTGGCACGGGGCGCATTTAACCCACCCCCATAGACGCTTTTTCCCTCCTCGCTTATAAT
This sequence comes from Anaerolineae bacterium, assembly GCA_022842885.1. GTDB lineage: Bacteria > Chloroflexota > Anaerolineae > Aggregatilineales > Phototrophicaceae > JALHOR01. The sequence continues at coordinate 18,393 of JALHOR010000102.1, read as the reverse complement.
GCATTTAACAATGCCTAAAATAGCGTCTGCAATGATGGATGAAGACCAATGAGCATCTGGGACTGGATTCGTGACCGGGAACAACAGGCAGAAACCGATAATGACCTCATGCGAATGGAGATGCATCGCCTCTTTCATGAAGCCCTCGATAAGATGGAAACCGACCCGGATGAATCGCTCGAATTGTTGAATCGCTCGCGGCAAATGGCACAATTCCGGCAAGATGCGTGGTGGTTTCATCTGGTGAATCATTGGGATTTACAAATTCGGCTGCACTTTAAGCGCGATTTGACCTATACCCTACAAATGGCAACGGATATTACCGAAGCGGTGCATGACATTTTGTTCATGCAATTTCCGCAGCGCACCTGCCTGTACGAAGATTTGGTCAATATCTATACCGAGATAGATGCGGAAGGCTACACCAAACATATCCAAAGCGCCCTCGATTTTATGGAACAGCAAGTCACGCCGCAGGTGGAATGTTTTATGTGCTTGCAAGATTTAAAAGCCCGCCACTTGCTTGAAACGGGCAATTTTGCTGCTGCCACCACCCAAACGTTGCAATATATCCAAGCCAGCCAAGGGGTAGACCATCATTTAGGCTATGGCTATGCGACGTTGGCAGAATTGGCATATCGGCGCGGTGATTGGTCACGCTTGGGCGATTACGCCCAAAAAGCCGAAACGCACGCCCGCGCTGCTGATAACAAAGGCTGTTTGATGACTGCGCTCATTTGGCAAGCCGCCGTTGTTCAACACAAAGGGAACAGTAAAAACGCGATACAGCTATTGGAGCAAGCCTTCAAAATCCGCGAAAATTATACCCCTATCCCGGATGCCGGCTTTTTTTTCGCGTTGATGAGCCTGTACGAAATTGCCCAACAGCCGCAGCAAGCCTTAAATGTTGCTGAACAACATCTGCGCTTGCTGGTGGGACGCTCACGGTATACCCAAGAAAAACATTGGCGTTTGCATATTTTGCGGCTGAAAAGCCAGCTTGCCCAACCCATCGAAAAAGACCTATCAGAAGCACGGGCGCTGGCAGCCCGTTTAAAAAATCCGCTATCCTTACTAGCAGAATTATCAATGTACGAAATATCGGAAAAATTGCACTAACCCAAAACAGAATTATTTTTTACAAGGATAAGAACTATGGCGCATCATCCACATGCCGGGCGTGATGCCTTACACGCTTGGGAAAATAGCAAGCCCACTAATTATTTTGAAGCCGACCATAATTTACAAACCGTGCTGCGCTTTTATTTGGGCAATGCTTATGACGTGGCACACCAAAATTGGGCGCAATTGGGCACCGATGCAGCCACCCACATTGACCACGCCGCTAAATTAGAAGACCGCCTTGGCAATCACCCCAAATTAGAGCGTTGGTCAGCACTCGGTGAACGCTTTGAACAGATTGAATTTCATCCTAATCACGACCTCACCGGGCGGTTGGTGTGGCGCAGTGGCATTCTGGCAATGCAGGCACAGCCGGGGCGCACTGTTGAACAAATGGGGCTATATTATTTGCTGGGGCATAATGGCGAGATGGGGCATTTGTGTTCGCTGGCGTGTACCTCCGGCTTAATTAAGACGCTGCAATTTGCCGCTGATGATGCCGTGCGTGACCAATTTTTGCCGCCCTTGCTAAACCCCAATTTTGATGACATGCAGCATGGCGCTCAATTTTTGACCGAGATTCAAGGCGGCAGCGATGTCGGCGCGAATGCGGTGGTGGCAACGGATAACGGCGATGGCACTTGGCGCATTCAGGGCGAAAAATGGTTCTGCTCCAATATTAATGCTGACCAATTTTTGATGACAGCGCGGGCAACTAACGCCGCAGGCACCAAAGGCTTAGGCTTATTTCTTGTGCCGCGCCGCTTGGCAGATGGCAGCACCAATGGCTTTTTCATCCGGCGGCTAAAAGACAAACTTGGCACGCGCACGATGGCAAGCGTCGAACTAGATTTCCACGAAGCAGTGGCGTATCCGGTTGGGGCTATCGAACACGGTTTTAAGACTGTCGTCGAATTAGTGCTGAACACATCGCGCCTGATGAACGCGGTTGCTTGCGCGGGCGTCATACGTCGGGCGCATATCGAAGCCAAAAGTTATGCCTGCCACCGCGAAGCCTTCGGCAGCAGCATCGCCCATTACCCGCTGGTACAAGAAGCAGTTGCTGATATTTTGGCTGAAAATTATGCCGCCGTTGCCAGCAGTTTTTATCTGGCGCATCTGGTAGACCGCATCGAAACTCAGCAAGCCACCGATAACGAAAAAGCCACTTTCCGGCTGCTCGTCAACCTGAATAAATATATCACCAGCATTCGCGCTACCGAGATGGTGCATCGGGCGATTGAAGTGCTAGGCGGCAATGGTGCAATTGAATCGTTCAGTATTTTGCCACGTTTGTATCGGGATACGGTGGTGCTGGAAAGTTGGGAAGGCACGCATAATGTCTTATGCCTGCAAATCATGCGCGATATTGCCCGCTTCGGCATTCATACTGGGTTCTTTGCAGAACTGCGCCAGAAATTAGCCAATGTCACACGCCCTGAATTAGTCTCCACTGTCGCGCTGGTAGAACAGCATATCAACAACTTGGAAACGCGCTTAGACCAACTACGTGCCGAAGGCGAAACATCGTTACAGGCACATGCTCGCCGTTGGGCAGATGCCGCCGCCAGCATCGCGCAGGCAACATTGCTTTTGGCAGAAGCCGATTGGGAATTAGCGCAGTCTATCCACACTGCCAAACCGGATGTTATCGCCCATTTTGTGCAGCGCACGCTCAAGCCTGCCGATGACCCCATCAGCGATGCCGAGTATTTGCCACGCTTAGAACGATTGATATTGCACGATTGAAACTGGACTATCCGGCAAAACAAAAAGGAACGACCAGTAAAATCGTTCCCTTTTTCTGCTTGAACGTTTATGTGTGGTTTAAAAATGAGTGACTGCCTTCATCGTGGTCAAAAAAGGCAGCCTAATATCTACAAATGCAATGCGGGAGAAACACGCCCCGATGACTATTTCTCCGAACAAAAAACCTAACCTCCATTCTTTGCCGTGTATTGGCGTACAATACCCATCGAAACACAGCGCAAGCTGTATTTCTTTTAGGTTTTTGCATCACCACGCTTGTTAGGGCTTTAGGGTGATGCCCCTATTCAATAAGACTGCGGCAAAACGGCGATGACCCGTTCTCGTAAAACAACCATCGTCACTTGCCGATAACGAATAATATAGCGCGTTTTTCAATTTCAGGCAAGGGATTCGGAGAAAATTGCTGATTATTTCGTCACAGCATTTTCGAGAAACGCCATTAGCCCGCTTTTTGCGGTAATGAGATTGCCCAAGCCGTGATAGGACGCGCATCAGCCGGCATCGTTTTCATACGCTCTTCCATCGCAACCAACACGTCAGCATCAAAATAGCGGTGTCCGCAATGGGGGCAAACCCACGCGGGAACATCCTCAAAGATAAACCACTGCCCTTTTCGCTGCCGGGCAATCGTGACCTGTTTTCGTTCTTGGGGCAGCGTCGTATCACAGAATTCACACGGATAATGGCGTTCATTCATAGTTATTTCCCTAATCCACAACATAGACCGTGATAATAATTAGCAGCGTTTCATCTTGGCGAAAACGACAAACCACATCCACTTCATCTTCATCCACATCTCCGCGCACAACATAGCGTGTGCCACGTATATCATCGGTGTAAATTGAATCCAAACTACCATTGAGCAATACATTCAGTATATCATCTAGGGTTAGGTCATCCTCATCGGCTTCTTCCAATGCATGATCGGTTATTTGGTATTGCCCTGCACGTACTATCCGCCGAATGCGAATGAGAATATCATCATTCATTGCTATCTCGCAATGTTTATCCTACTTGTTTTTAATTGTTGTATCAAATTTTTCAAAAAGGTGCAAACCATCATAATGATAGGTAAATTGTGCGCTTCACACATATTCCAAAACAACCTCATCCAAGCGCGTGTCACCCAAAACAACGCGCTCCAAGCGTCCGTTTGCCAATGCTAATCGGGCGATTTCGCGGGCGGCGTCCGGGATGGGTTGTGGCACAGCGTTCAAAAAAGCGATTACCCGCGCTGATGCTGGCACATTTTTTAAGCTCATCTCAGCATCGCTCAAAACAGCCGCTATCCACTCTGGCTGAATGACATCGCCAATCGTCGCGCCGACTTTTGCCACGATTGCCTGCGGGTTATAGACGTAGGTTTCATCCAATAGCTGCCCCACGCTCAAATAAGAAGCGACGGGAATCACCAGTGTTGTTTCGGTTGGTAGGACAGGTTCATGAGCAAAAGGTGCTTTCAGCCATTTTTTGCGTGCGCCGTCAGCTTCTATCAAAACCACATCGGGCGAAACTACCGCCATGACAGCAGATAATTTTTCCGGTGAAAGACCAACCACTTTGCCCGCCCGAATGTCGCTGTAAACAAAACCATAGTCCTGTTGGTCGAATGCCGTTTTCAAATCATGGGGATTGTCGTCATACAGCATGGCATGGGGAAACAGCGTCAGTTCATCCTCACCGATGCGGGTGGTGGTGGTTGCCAGCACGCGCCACCCCAAGGCTTGCAAGGCTGCGCCCAACGCCACCATGAGCGATGTTTTGCCGCCCGCACCCACGAAAGCGACAATATCATGGTGTTGAATTTGGAAGGCTTGAGCGAGGGACATGGTATGAACGCTTGATATTTGCAATTTATCCCGATTTTGACCTGCAAAGACGCCAAGATTTAAGACGTTTCTCAGTGAAAATGTCGGTGTTCTCTGTGTCTCTGTGGTGAAAAATTACAACAAATTACAAACACAAAATAGTGTCTTAGTTTTAACGCAAATACGGTCTAATAATATCCGATGCCAAAATCGCTTCCAACACACCGCCGCCAATCGTGCGGGCTTTATCCGAAATCGTGAAGCAAAATTCGCGGTTGCCACGCGGGTCAATATCGCCAATTTTCATGCCCGCCGTAACGAAAACCTGCTCATGAATCAAGCCGCGCAGCACGCCTCTAAACGGCGCCAACAGCGGCACAGCGTTGAGATAAGCAAAGGGTTGGTCTTTTTCCAGCATATCGCCAATTTCGATTGGGCGCGTTTCATGTGCCACCGTTATCAATGCTGGAATGATATGCCCCGCCGCTGGAGCGCGTAAAACCCGAGCATGGGTAATGCCTTGCACAGCATCGGGTTCGCCTGTGTCTGTTTCGGCGCTGCCTGCCTGAATGACGCGCCCCAAAAAATGCCCACGTTTGGTTTCAATCACGGCATGGCAATCGCCTCCAGCCGTATAGCCGGGACCCAAGGCAATCACCAATGGCGCATCATGCAGCGATGTATCGGGATTATGTTTGTCCATGCGGGCATCCACGATGACCACAGGCTTCAAGTCATGCTGGATACGCGGCAAATCGTAGGCGACATACACCGGAATATGCTTGTCTGGCGTGGGAGCATCATCAGCACGAATGGCTGTAATCCCTTCGACCGTGACACGCCCACTATAAACGGCATCACCATAAGAGGCAGCCCGCCGCACCAATTTAGGCGCAGCCAATTCGGTGACACTCACGGGGAAACCCGCCCGATGCAGCATATAAATCACGCCGCTGGCAAGGTCGCCGCCGCCACGCACCACCACTGGGCAACGCTCAAATAAACGCGACATGCTAAACATGTTCCTTCATGCGGATAAGTTCAGTTAAAAGTACAAAGTTAAAAGTGCTGAGTGCTGAGTACAAAATCATCGGTTAAAACGATGTTTAGCACAAAACGGGAAACGTATAAATCGGTTAGTTCACGTTCAGATTGCGTGAAAAGTGCGTATTGGTAGGGACACGGCATGCCGTGTCCCTACGGAAAATCACTCGTTTTGAAAATGAGCGAATCGGTTATATTGTCTTTGCGTTTCTTCGTGCGCTTTGTGTTCTTTGTGGTTCAATCGCTTTTCGCTAAACCGCCTTCGCCCACAAGCGCCGGGCATTCTCATGGAGATGCGCCCGTAACGCGGGCATATCCGCACCCAGAACCAGACCATCACGCACGCGCCACTGCCCCGCCACCATCACATCGCGCACATGGGTATGATTGCGCCACAATAGCAACTGGTCATACAGATTATGCTCGGCAGCAGGCGTAGGAAAATGAGCATCAATCAGTTGCAAATCGGCAGCCCAACCCACTTCTAAGCGCCCGACTTTTTCCAGCGCCATTGCTTGTGCGCCACCTTCGGTCGCCAACTGCCACACGAGATGCGCTGGCATGACTTGGGGATTTTGCTGATGTGCCTTATGAATCAAAAATGCGCCGCGCATCACCTCAAAAAAATCATTGATGTAACCATCCGACCCCAAACCGACCATGACCCCATTGGCGACCTGCTGCGGAATCGGCGCGATGCCGCCACCCACTTCGCAATTGCTGAGGGGCATATGCGTTACGCGGATATTTTTCTCGGCAATAATTGCCAATTCGCGGTCAGAAAGCTGGACACATTGCGATGCCATCATGTGCGAACCCGTTACGCCCAACTGGTCATAATATTCCAGCGTCCGCATCCCAAAATGCGCTAAGGCATAATTCGGCTCATGCACACCTTCGTTACAATGGCAATGCGTCAGGACACCGCGTGCCTGCCCCATCGCAAATGCCTGTTGGATAAAATCCGCTGAACAAGTGAAGGTTGTATGAAAACACATCAAACCCTGCACCAAACTTTTTTTGCGCTGGCAATGTTCGATGAACTCGGCATTTTCTTGTAAGCCAAGCTGCCCATTGTCTTTGCTGACGCGCTCCGTTGCTTCAAACGATAAAATAGCTCGCAAGCCGTATTTATCCACGACTTGTTTTTGTGCCAGCAGCGCCCCCGGTAGGGCATGGGGCGCTTCCAGACAATCGTAAAAACTGGTGATGCCACTACGGAGCATTTCGGCGCATACCCAATCGGTTGCCGCACAAATCATCTCATGGTCAAGCGCGTCTTCCACCAAGCGCCACCAAAAATCATTCAGGAAACCCCAAAAATCAGCCGGGGCTTTTGCCAGCGGAATGCCATGCGCCAATACACCATATAAGTGAACATGGGCATTAACGAAACCGGGTGCAATCACGCAACCGGACGCATCGTGGACAGCATCATCGGGGAACTGCGCCCGTAATTCAGCATGGGGCGCAGCCGCCATAATCGTATCGCCCACCACGCGCACGCCCCAACCGCGTTTGGGCGCTTCATGGGTATTGGTGATGAGCCAATCGCCAAGTATCAGCGTCATGAAATGTTCGCCTCTTGCAGCGCGTTAAACACCCGTTCCGGCGTAAATGGAATGCGATTGATTTGCACGCCCGTTGCATTGTAAATGGCATTGCGTAAGGCGGGCGCAACCCCATCTTTGGGAATTTCTGCCACCGCTTTCGCGCCGAAGGGCCCACTTGGCTCCATCGTTTGCACCAGAATAACTTCTAATTCGGGCATTTCATCAGCGCGATAAATTTTGTACGCCCCGGCACTCAATTCTGGTTTGACCATGCGCCCGTGTTCGTCGTATGCCATTTCTTCGCAGTGACCATAGCCCAATGCCTGCACCATGCCGCCTTCAACTTGTCCGCTGGCAGTGATGGGATTAATCGCAACGCCGCAATCTACCGCCATGACCAATTTTTTGACCGTGACTTGTCCAGTTTCGATGTCTACTTCTACTTCAGCAAATTGCCCGGCAAAAGGCGGCGGCGATTCAGGCGAGACGTAGGAAGCGGTTGCCATGATTTGGCGCTGGTCTTGCTGATGCAGCGAATGTAACGCGATGTCTTGCAGCGATACAAAGCGACCATCCGGCGCAAATGCCCGCCGATCACGCAAAACAACATTGCTCCAATCATTAAGTTTGAGCATCAAACCCGCACGTTCTTTGATTTGTTCGCGCACTTGTTCCGCCGCCCGCATGACGGCAGTGCCGGAAATATAGGTCGTGCTGGAGGCATACGCGCCCGTATCAAAAGGCGTCATATCCGTATCGGACGAATACATGAGGATGTCTTGCAGCGGCACACCCAACACTTCGGCGGCGATTTGCCCCAACACTGTATCTGAACCCGTGCCTAAATCCGTCGCGCCGACCAACACATTAAACGAGCCATCATCATTAATTTTGATGCTGGCACCGCCCATATCCAAACCGGGAATTGCCGTGCCATGCATACACATCGCAAAGCCAATGCCGCGCCGGATGTGGGGTCGCGCTGGGTCAAGCCGGAAATTGGGGTCATGGCGGCGCTGCCAGCCAATCGCCTGCATCCCCTGTAACACACATTGCTCCAAGCCGCTGGAACGAATGGTGGGAATAATAGTAATTTCGGCTTCGCCTTCGCCCAAATGGGGCGCAATATCCAGCGGGTCGCCCACTTTCACCCAATTCAGGCGCTTAAATTCAATGACATCCATGCCCAATTGGATCGCAATATCTTCCATATGCGATTCGAGCGCGAATAACGCTTGCGGCGCACCATAGCCACGATACGCGCCCGGCGTGGGAATGTTGGTATAGACGACATAACAATCAAAGAGTTTGTTGGGGCAATTGTACGAACTTAAGCCACGCATTCCGGTGACGGTTTGCACGGTTAAGCCATGCGTGCCATACGCGCCCGTGTTGCCGATGACGCTCATTTTCTGTGAGACAAGTTTGCCGTTAGCGTCTAACCCGGTCTTAAAGACAATCGTTTGCGGGTGACGTGACCGGCTGGAAATAAATTCTTGCTCACGAGTCAGTTCAAAGCGCACCGGACGCCCGGTAGCAATCACCAAATGCCCAACAATATCTTCGATGAGCATCTCTTGTTTTGCGCCGAAGCCGCCGCCGATGCGCGGTTTAATCACGCGGATGCGCTTAACAGGCAAGCCCAATAAGGGGGCAACCATGCGTCGCGCATGAAACGGCACTTGTGTCGAGGTTCGTAGCACTAAGCGTTCATCAGCATCCCAATAACCGATGCAAATATGCGGTTCAATCGGCACTTGCTGGACTTGATGCACATAAAAAGATTGTTCAAAAATGTGGCGTGCCTGCTCAAAGCCCGTTTCAACATTGCCCACCTGAGCATGAATATGATGAACAATGTTGCGTTGGGCATCGTAGGCATCGCTCATATCGGGTTCATCATGAATCACAGGTGCGCCGGGTTGCATGGCTTCATTTTCGTCATAAACAGCAGGCAAAATATCATACGTCACGCGAATGCGTTTGAGGGCTTCGGCGGCGATTTCCGGCGTTTCGGCAGCGACAGCAGCAACTCTATCACCGACATGCCGCACTTTGTTATCAAAACTCACTTGGTCATACGGTTTGGGATTGGGGTACGACTGCCCGCCAGAGGCATAGCGCACGCGAGCGATATTTTTATAATGGATGACCGCATGGACGCCGGGTAACGCCAGTGCATCGCTATCATCAATATCCAAAATTCGCGCATGGGCATGGGGTGACGTGAGCAGCGCCGCGTATAACATGCCGCGCATTTCAATATCATCCACGAATGCCGGATTGCCTTTGGTCAATTTGAGCGCGTCCACTTTGATTTCGGGCTTGCCGACGACGCTGGTTTCTGGGACTTGCAGCGACACAATAAAACGCGGTAAGCGTTTCGTCCGTACTTTTAAATCGGTGCTGCCCATATCCCAATAATCGCCACCGCGGTCTTCTTCGGGGATGCCACCCTCAAACAAATCATTATCGCGGGAAGGCAAATCAATCGGCGTCAGCACATTGGTCGTCATCTCAGAGGGGTCTTCGCCACGCATGACCGCCGCCGCTTCCAGCACTGCCAACACAGGTTTGATGTAGCCGGTCTCGCGGTCTAAAATGCCGGATAAAGCATCACGGATTTCGGCTTCGGTGGGATTAGGGTTTTTCTCGATGAGCGCCTTCGCTGCTAAAATCATGGCGGGTGTAGAATAGCCCGATTGAATCGCGCCCATGCGAACAAAAGCATCCTGAATGGGGTGTAGCATCGTCCCCTTAGACAAGCCTTCAACCGTTTCAATATGATGACCGTCTGCCTGCGCTGCCAGCATCACATCGGCGTTTGCCAATACGCCATCCAGCAAAAGTGCCGCTGCCCCAGTTTCGCCCGAATCGCTGCCATACCGCACGCTAAAATAGCCTTCGCGCCGCAGTACCCGCATGAGCGTTTCATAGGGTTGGCATTCCAATGTTTTATTAATTCCGTTAATCGTCAGATGTATTTGCATAATGGTTTATCCCAAGGCATCCAGAACACGGCGGCTAAGAGTGATTGCCATCTGGCGGCGGTATGCGCTTGAGCCGCGAAAATCACCAGCAGGCTTCACATTTTCGACATCGTTAGGCGCAATTAAAATCGGCATCGGGGCAACCCCACTCAGCGCCAAGCGAATTTCACCCAGGACGGTTTTCCGGGCGACTGCCGCGACAATCGGCTTATCGGCAGGGGTGCGGGCAACATTGGCAAAAGCGATTGTGCCACTCACTTCAATGGTGACTGCCGTTGGAATGCTGGTGGATAGCAACGCCACCCGCTGCGCTAAAAAACGCGCCAATGGCAGCGATTGTGTGCCTGTTGAAGCTGTCACCTGAACGACAGCATCACACACCAACAGCGCCGCAACCAATTGGCTTTCAGCATCCGGCACGTACAACAAGCTGGCAATTGTCCGCATGTTGCGAAACGTAAACGAGTCTTCAGCATGAATCACGTCGCGCAGTGCTGCCGGAGTCGCCGCGTGGTCACGCCAAGTTTGCAGCGTCACCAATGCTTCTAGCGTGTGCTGCGTGCCATGCTCGTGAATTTGGCGTAGCCCAATGGCTTGTAAATCCACCACTTCGTCTATGCTGTCATCCAAGCCAGCATCGGTGATGGTTTTTCCGGCAAGCACCGCCATTTTGCGGCTGCGCGTCAGGAGTTGCAGCGCCGCTTCAAGGGTATCAGGACGATGATAAGCAGTAATCATTCAGGCTCCTTTTGGTGATTGGCTGTTAGCTTTTGGCTTTTAGCCGTAAATAGCGTCATCGGTTGAAAACCGATGCTTTTTCTTTGTGTTCTTCGTGTCCTTTGTGGTTCAAATGCTTTTCTCTGTGTTTCTCCGTGCCGCTGTGGTTCAATTGCTAAGTTCTAAAATGAGCAAACGCATCAATCACGGCTTTGATGTCGTCCATCATAGGATACAAAATGGGGCAAGTCACGCCTGCATCAATATATTCGGCGACTTTATCACGGCATTGCTGCGCCGTGCCAACTGCCATCAAATTCCGCACAACGTCATCCGGGATAATTTCAGCAGCCCGCCGATAGTCGTCTTCAGTGGCGGGCCAGCCCACGATTTCTTGCACTTTTTTGATGAGGTCTTCATCCACATTGCTGGCTTTCATGATGTGCGGCTCTGTTCCCAAATAATACGCCACCAAAGTTTTACCCATCATCATCGCGGCTTTGGGGTCATCATCCGATAGCGAACACACCAGCAGTTCCGGGCGGTCAATATCGGCAATCGTTTTGCCGGCTTTTGCCGCGCCTTTGGCAACCAAGTCTACGGCACTGCGAATATAATCCACCGAGACCACATAGTTTAAAACCACCCCATCACATATTTCGCCTGTTAGTTCCAGCATTTGCGGACCCGTCGCGCCGATGTAGATGGGAATATCACGCGGCGACATATCGCCATACGCCACATCCAATTTTACGCGGTCTAGTTTAACAAATTCGCCCGAATATGACACTTCCTGCATGGTGAATAATTGGCGCGTTGCCTCTACATATTCACGCATTGCTTGTAACGGCTTGCGGCGTTCTACCCCTACCCGCGCTGAAATCGGCTCCCACCACGCGCCCAAACCGAGCATCACGCGGCTTTGCCCATCTACTTTGCCCGCCAATTCCCACATGGTACTCCATGTCGCAGCAATCACGGCGGCATTGCGCGTCCAAATCGGCAGCACGCCCGACCCCACGCGCAACCGGGTCGTATTGGCAAGCAAGGCACTCATCAAGACCACACAATCGCGGGCAAGGCGCGTATCAGCTTGCCAAATTTCGGAGAACCCCTGCGCTTCGGCATACTGTGCCATCTCGATTTCATAGCGAATAGGATGCTTATCCTGCATGTAAAGCGCCATTCGTTGAGCCATGAGCGTTTTATCCTTCGTGTTGTAAAGAGTGGGACATGATAACGGCATCACCTTGGGCGGCGAATACAGCTTCAATTGCGCTATAGTCATCCAGACGATGTGCCATATTTTTTGGTGAGGGGCAAAAACCAAGCAAAAGCGGCTGAATAAGCCGTTGTAAAAATGCCACCAAAGCAGAATTATTATAAGATGACATCAACACGATAAACCCATCGCAAATTTAAGTAGTTGCAAGCTGGTGTTTAATTCTACTACAATATCCGCGCAAAAGTGAAGGTCAGCTACACATGATGGAAATCGGCGATAAAATCAAACAGCGGCGACTCGAACTCAATATGAGCTTGCGGGATTTGGCGGCACAATCGGATTTAACAGCGAGTTATATCAGCCAAGTGGAACGCAAAATGTCGATACCTTCGATTGAGTCGCTCCGCAAAATCAGTAAGGCGCTACATGTGCCGACGTTTTATTTCTTCTTGGAAAATGACAGCCCTAGCCCGGTGGTGCGCCGCCAAGACCGCCGCAAACTCACGCTCCCCAAAAGCAACCTGACCTACGAACTGCTGACGCCGAACCTCAATCGCAAGATGGAAATTGTGCTGGCAGAACTCAAACCCGGACGCGGGGATGTGCAATTGGTGCATCATGCTAATACAGAAGAATGTATTCTTGTTCTGGAAGGACAATTGGAAGTCGTCATCGCGGGCGAAACGTATATCTTGGAAACAGGCGACAGCGTGTATTTTGAAGGCGCGTTGCTAGAGAAAATCGCCCAACATGGCGATGACACGGTGCGTTATCTTTCGGTCATTACGCCGCCAATTTTTTAAGTCCCTAGTCCACAGTCCCTAGTCCTTAGTAGAAAGTACTGACTTGCCGACGCACTGAATAGCAAAGCTAAAAGCTAATCGCTAACAGCCAAAAGTCAACACTGTACAGCCTTGCTTGAATTTGTGTACATATAGTTGACAAGAAATTTGTACAACGTTACTATAGGCGCAATCCCAACATTTTTTATCATAGTGCATCATGAGCAACAAAAAGTGCCAGTTAAAAATATTTTTTAAGGATTTTTGCTTATGGCAACCCGCATACGCCGTGATTACAGCTTAACCGGGGTCATCACTGAACGAGCAGTGGCGCTGGATGATGACCGAATTGAGGAGCGCGTAGAAGCAACGTGGTGGCATCCCAAAATCTCGCGCCAAGACCTGAAAGCATTGATGCAGCGCACCGATAGGTATGCCTTGTGGGACTTTGGGCTGTGGATTGTGCTGTTGGTAATCACTGGCACACTAGCGGCGTTGTCATGGGGAACATGGTGGTCAATCCCCGCATTTTTGCTGTATGGCACCATTTATTCTTCGTCGGATGCCCGCTGGCACGAATGTGGTCACGGCACGCCTTTTAAAACCCGCTGGCTGAACGAACTCTTTTATCAAATCAGTTCATTCATGACGCTGCGCGAAGCGGTATTATGGCGCTGGAGTCATGCTCGCCACCATACACACACCTACGTCGTGGGGCTTGACCCAGAAATTCAGGTGATGCGTCCGGCGGATTTGGTCAAAATTGCGCTGGATTTTTTTGATTTACGCAGTGGACCACCGGAAGTCTGGCGCATTATTCGCCACGCCTTCGGACAGCCGAATGCGGATGTGCGGAGTTTTGTCCCTGAATCTGAACTGAACAAAATGTACTGGTCAAGCCGCGTGTATGTGGGCATTTTTGTCGCATTCGGCATCGTATCGGTAGCGGTGGGCAGCTTTTTACCGATGATGTTCATTGGCTTGCCGCGTTTTTATGGCGGTTGGTTGCACCAATTGTTAGGGCTAACACAGCACGCCGGACTCAAAGAAAATGTGTTTGACCATCGCCAGAACACGCGCACAGTGTATATCAACCGCGTGTTTCGGTATCTGTACTTGAATATGAATTATCATATCGAGCATCATTCCACGCCGATGGTGCCGTATCATGCCCTGCCCCGCTTGCATGAAGCCATCAAAGACCAAACACCCACGCCGTATCCCAATTTATGGGCAGTCTACAAAGAGATGCTGCCGGCACTGTATAAGCAAGCTACACAAGACCCAGATTATCACATTGTGCGCGAACTACCGGATGACCCCTTCGCGCCACCGATTGAAGCGCAACAGCCTATCACGCTATCTACCAATGGACATGCCGAATCATTGCAATGGGTAGATGCCTGCGATGTCTCCGACTTGGAAGAAAACGATGTGATTGGGGTGAATCACAATGGCAAACCCTACGCCATTTATCGGTTAGCGGGCGACCAATTTTACGCCAGCGATGGCTTATGCACGCATGGCAAAACCGAACTCGCGGGCGGGTTAGTCATCAATGGTTGCATCGAATGTCCTAAACACAATGGGCGCTTTGATGTGCAAACCGGTAAGGCACTCACACATCCGGTCAAAGTGAATTTAAAAATGTATCCCGTCGAACAACGGCGCAATCGGTTGTTTGTGTATATTCCTGATTAGCCCTCACCCCCTACCCCCTCTCCCAAAGGGCGAGGGGAATCAAGTTCTGTAGGCGGGGAGGCTTGCGATAGCGATTCATCCCCTCCCGGTTTCGCAAAGAGGGGGCTTCCCGCACCGTTATGAACTCCCTCCCTACGCAGTGGGGAGGGTTGGGGAGGGGACTACGGGCAGGGGGTGAGGTTAAAGGTGGAAAACCAAAAGATTTATCAGATTGAGTTCTCTAAGGGAAAAATTCATGGATGGGAACACCGTTTTAGAACTGTACCGCAAGATGTGGGTGGTGCGGGCTTTTGAGCAAGGTTTAGAGCGCGAATTCAAAAAAGGCAATGTGCCGGGGATGCTGCATACGGGCTTAGGGCAAGAAGCCGTACAAGCGGCAATTGCCAATTCATTACGCAAAACCGATGCATTTTTCCCGGATCATCGCGCCCATGGGTTGCTGGTATTGGCAGGAACGCCCGGCGAAAAAATCATGGCGGAATTGTTCGGCAAAGCAACGGGCGTATGCAGCGGCAAAGGTGGTTCGCTCCACTCTGCTGACCCATCGGTGGGCAACTTTGGCGATAACGCCGTTGAAGGCTCAATGATGGCGACGGCATTGGGCGTGGGGTTGGCATACAAAATGCAAAAACGCGACGATTTAGCAGCGGTCATCGTAGGAGATGGCACTGCCGGGCGTGGCGAATGGCACGAAAGCCTGAACTTAGCCGCTACGTGGAAACTGCCCGTCTTATATTGCTGCGTGAATAACGGCTATGCCATTTCAACAGCAGTCGGGGATAGCCACGCCACCGCTGAACTCTATGAATTTGCCTGCGCTTATAAGATGCAGTCGGTTCAGGTGGATGGCAATGATGTGGTAGAAGCAGCACGAGTCACGGCTGAAGCGGTAGATTGGATTCGGCAAGGCAAAGGACCCTTCTTCATTGAATATAAGACGTGGCGCTGGCAAGGCATCTTCAGCGGTGAATTCCGTCCGGCAGAAGAAATTCGCTATTGGAAAGAAGAGCATGAACCGATGAAATTGGCACGCGATTATATGGTGAAAAATCACATAGCCGACGATGCCGTTTTGGAGCAAATTAAAGCGGAAGTGGAAGCACAGGTTGAAACGTGGATTACCTTCGCGTTGGAAAGCCCGCCGCCCGATTTGTCTAAAGCAACGGCAAATGTGTATGTCGGTTGGGAGGTAGAAACACGATGAAACGCATGAGTTTTGTGCAGGCGCTCAATGATGCGCTGGATATTATGATGGCAGAGGACGAGCGTGTTTTTTTACTCGGTGAAGACATCGGTCATATGGGTGGTGACTTCGGCGTGACGCGCGGCTTATTCACCAAATATGGCGGCGAGCGCGTGCGCGATACCCCCCTCTCCGAAGCGGCAATTATTGGGACTGCAGTGGGTGCAGCAATGGTAGGGATGCGCCCGGTGCCGGAAATCATGTTCGCGGATTTTCTGGGAACATGTTACGACCAAATTGTGAACAACGCTGCCAAAATGCATTATATGTTTGATGGGCAGTTCAAAGCGCCAATTGTGATTCGCACGGCGGCAGGCGGCGGTTTTGGTGGGGGTCCGCATCATTCGCAATCGGTCGAAGGCTGGTTCATGAATGTTCCCGGTTTGGTGATTGTGGGACCATCAACGCCACAGGATGCCAAAGGCATGTTAATTGCCTGCATCGAAAATGATAATCCGGTGCTGTTTTTGGAACACAAGGCGCTCTATCGGGTACGCGGCGATGTAGACGAAGGCAAATTTAGTGTGCCACTGCGTAAAGCGCATATTGCCCGTGAAGGCACAGATGTCACAATTGTTGCCAGCATGAAGATGACGCATGAGGCGCTTGCCGCCGCCGAAGAACTCGCCGCCGAAAATATTTCGGTGGAAGTAGTGGATTTACGCACGCTGCGCCCTTGGGATACCCAGACGGTTCTGGAATCAGTGGCGAAAACGGGGCGGGCAATCGTGGCGAATGAAGCGCCGAAGATGGGCGGCTTAGGCTCGGATGTAAGCGCGACCATTGCCGAAGAATGCTTCTCTCACTTAAAAGCGCCAGTGAAGCGCGTATGCGGCTTAGATACGCCCATTCCATTTTCTGTGCCGCTGGAAAAAGTGATTTTACCGAACAAAGATGACATCAAAAAAGCCGTACAGGACACCCTCGCCCACTAAAGGAACATTTATCAATGGCAGTCGAAGTTATTCTCCCCAAGTGGGGACTCACCATGGAAACAGGCATTCTTGCCAAGTGGCACAAGCAAGAAGGCGACAGCGTGACACAAGGCGAAATTATTGCGGATGTCGAGACGGAAAAAATCGTCAGCGAATTGGAAGCGCCCGTGAACGGCGTCATTGCCAAAATTATCATCGCTGAAGGCACGGAAGATATTGAAATCGGTACGGTGCTGTGCATTATCAATGAAGGATAACCTGTGACGGATTCACCGCGTGGGCTGCCCGTCAAAGAAGTGCGGCGGTTGACACAGCCCCAAAAAGTGATGATCAAAACCATGCACGCTGCCACGCAATCTGCCGCGCTCAGTCTGGTGAACCGCGAGATTGATGTGACGCTGTTGCAGCAAAAACGGCGTGACTTGGGATTGTCGTTTAATGTGCTGGTCATGGCGGCAGTGGCGCGTACTTTGCCTATCCATCCCCTGCTCAGTGCTGAGTTGGTGGAGAACCAACTGCTGATTTACGAAGCGGTCAATCTGGGGATGGCGGTGGCAGTGCCGGAAGGCTTGATTGTGGTGGTCATCCCCAAAGCTGACCAGATGACATTGGCAGAGTTGAATACGGCAATCCAAGATTTGGTGGAGCGCAGCCGCACCCGCAAGCTGAAAATGCCCGATATGGAAGGCGGCACATTCACGGTCAGCAATTTGGGCATGTACGGCGTGGAAGGTGGCTTCCCGATTCCCCCACCGCCGCAAAGTGCCATGCTCTTAGTCGGCGCGGCGATTGCCAAACCGGCTGTGTATGAAGGTGAAATCACCATCCGCGAATTTGCTCAATTCACCGTGAGTTATGACCATCGCTTTATTGATGGCGCGGCAGCATCGTCGTTCCTGCGCGATTTGAATGCGTTCATCACGGCGGGCGAGTGGGAAGTATAGCTTTTGGCTGTTAGCTCTTAGCTTTTAGCGAAAAGCCCTTTATTTGGATAGACGAATGATAAGTTAGCTTATAACTACTCAGCCCTCACCCTAAATCCCTCTCCCGCAGGAGAGGGACTTACCCCCTCGCCCTATGGGAGAAGGGGCAGGGGGTGAGGGCATTTATAAAAGTTGAGATACTTATGTTCAATACCAACACCATCAGCATTAACCACGAAGCCATGCGGCTTGTGCGCGACATTTTGGCAGACCCCGCCCGTATTGGCGTGTTGGTGTCCAAATTGGAAAATGGCACGACTGTCGTAGATATGGGGCAAAAAGCGCCCGGCAGTTGGGCAGCCGCCCGTTACTATACGCTGATTACGATGGGCGGCTTGGGCGAATTTTCGTATGAAACTTTCCCCTACCCGATTAATGGCGTGCGCTTGCCAGCCGTGCGCGTGATGGTGGATATGCCTTTACTGGCGTGCTGTGCGTCGCAGATTGCTGGCTGGCGTTTAGAAGCTGGGGATTTCGCGCCGATTTTGGCGGGACCTGCCCGCGCCATGAACAG
Organism: Anaerolineae bacterium; assembly: GCA_022842885.1. Lineage (GTDB taxonomy): Bacteria > Chloroflexota > Anaerolineae > Aggregatilineales > Phototrophicaceae > JALHOR01. The sequence continues at coordinate 6 of JALHOR010000102.1, read as the reverse complement.
CACCCC
>JALHOR010000101.1 GCA_022842885.1 Anaerolineae bacterium | reverse complement strand
TTGTTGAGAACTCATGTTTCGACCATACCCTAAACTATTTATCAATGACACCTTTAGTTTAGCGATTTGGTCTCTGAGTTCTCTATTCTTTCTTTATCAAAAACGTTGGTTAATGAGAAAAGCCAACAGCTAATCGCCAATCGCTAACAAGCTGACCGCTGTAAGGCAATCGCTGACCGCTTATAATGCACGCCATTTCGTTCATACCATGCCGGAGTTCGGGTACTGTGGTTGTCAAGAATAGCAAAGACTTAGAGAATCTCATGCGGATTGGGCAGATTTGCGGGCTAACGCTGCAACACATGTTAGCGCATGTCGAACCGGGCATTACCACGCGCCAATTAGATGCGATTGGCGCAGAATTTTTGAAGAAGCACAGCGCCCGTTCCGCGCCCATTACCGCGTATAAATTTCCGGGAACAACTTGCATCAGCGTGAATGATGAAGTCGCCCATGGTATCCCCGGCGATAAGATGATTCGCGCTGGTGATGTGGTCAATATTGATGTGTCGGCAGTGCTAGAAGGCTATTGGGGCGATACAGGCGCAACGATGCTCGTGCCGCCAGTGAAGCCGGAATATCAGCGCATGTGTGATTTTACGACCCAAGCCTTATGGGCAGGTATCCGCGCTGCCAAAGCCAATGTGCCGCTGTATAACATCGGCAAAGCGGTTGAAGAGGTGGCAAAACGTGGGCGTTACAACATCATCCGCAATTTGGGTGGGCATGGGGTAGGGCGCGGCATCCACGAAGAACCGACGGTCTTTAATTATTATACGCGCCAAGCCAAACAACCCTTAACCGAAGGCTTGGTGATTACTATCGAGCCTTTTTTGAGCGTGGGCAAAGGACGGATTTACACTGCCCGCGATGGCTGGACATTAAAAACTGTTGACCGCAAAGTGGCGGCACAATACGAACACACTGTTGTTATCGCCGGGGATACTGCTATCCCCGTCACCAAAGTGTCGTAAGCTGAGTTTTGGATAACGAATGTCGTCTTTACATTATGTGACTGAGAGGTTTGTTTTGTGGAATACGGCTCATGTTTCTAGGTTTTGCGTAAAACGTCTTAAGGCTTGTTTGATGTAGTCTGGAACAGCCATACCTGTTGCTATCGCCTGTTGAACAAGTTGGTCATAAATCAAAATATCGTCATCTAACCAAACAAGTTCAACACGGCGCATGGGTTGGGTAGCAATATGCTGATAAGTGGTTGGGCTATGCCAATAACAAGATTGACAAATGCGGGGGTCTTGGTGGTGTTGCCAATTAGCGCAGTGTTCACATGACCATGATTTGGCACGATTACACGTTGCACACACGAGCATATAATCTTCAGTTTGTGGTATCTGATCTGTTGTTCCGGCTACTTCATAAGGCACCCGATGATCCACTTGGAGATAACGTGCTTCGTATAGCGTGTTACAAATAGCACATCTACCTTGAGCAAGCTCATAAAGTTGTGTTTTGAATTTTGCCGGAAATGTTTTTCTTCCACCGATTTTATGATATTGCAACTTTGTAGCATCCCCAAACCGATAAGCTGCAATTGTTCGTCCTTGGGTATTTTTCACACGGAATGTTTCGATAGGCACACCATTTTCGCGTACATCACGTATAGCACGCGGCGGATGATTATAACCATAGGTGATTTCCAACTCTTCGGTTGTGATATAACCATGCTGTAAAATATGGTCTATCACGACACGAGCGCGTTTCCCTGTGATGCGCTTTAGAAAAGCGATAAATTCGTCCGGTATTGCGCCACTCATACCATATCCTCGAACAATACCAACTGTCGCATAGAGAATAGAGTAGGTGGTGGCAAATCAATTTTTGCCATTAATGCCGGGGATAAATATAGCGATTCATAAGTACGTTCTACTCGCCCCAAAAGGGTCGCTTGCGATGACCATCCTGCGTCGAGTTCAATATGCATCAAATTAAGAGATAGGGGCAACGGCTGACCGAATTTTTTTTGCCCAGTACGCCCATCATAACTCACAATAAATGGAATCTGGCGCTCGTTAAGCCGACTTAATTCATCCACAAAAATATCATAATCAATTGTGGTGAGATAGCGCGGGTCACTGCTGGCATAGACGCCTTGATACGGGGGGTCAAAATAAACCACGTCATCAGGTGTGGCAGTCTTCACAACCAAGCGATAATCCTGATTCAACAAGGTGATGTTATGCCGCAAGAGGTGTGACACTTGCAGTATATCATCGCGCATTTTTTCCGGTTGGCGTCCTTTACGGCGGTTATCTGGCGATTGATTAAATTCGCCTTGAGCATTATAGCGAACAGAGGCTTTGACGCAACGTGCCAGCAAATATAAAAAGTAGCCGGGATGGTGTGTTTGGTTAAATCGCTTTCGCACTAAATCATAAAAAGTACGCTCTCGTCCCGATTGTGCCATCCATAGTCGTTCATAAAAATTGGCTAATCGCTCCGGTTCATGCACGAGAAATTGCCAAAGGGTCATCAACGCGGGATTAATATCATTCAGGATGACTCGTTTACAACATTTCTTAGACGCCGCCGCAATAGACAATGCCCCAGAACCAGCAAATGGCTCAATAAGAGCATCCATTTGTGCCGGAAGATAACGCAAAATTGTTGCAGCAAGCTGGCGTTTGCTGCCTTGATAAGGGATAGGATGAGGAATATTCATCTTCATGGTACAAATGCTTGATTATCTTGTAGCAAAAACTATCAGTGATTGTGCAGCCCAATGTGAAGGAGGAAACTCGAAATCCCCCTTCACAATCTCTGCATAAGTACTATTTATCGCCAGCGTTCATGCACAAAATCAATCGCAGCAATCAATTTTTCGATGCCAGTTTTGACATCCGTTTCAATATGGAGGCGCAGCGCCCGCCGATTGTGGGCATAGAGGGCTTGTAAATCGCCTTCGGCTTGGGCGGCGAATAATGTGCCAAAACTAAATGGCACGCCCGGAATGGCAATATCAGCTTCTGGGGCTGCCGTCAGCATGATAAAAATGCCTTTGTTCGAGCCGCCTTTGTGCAATTGCCCGGTGCTGTGCAAATAACGCGGACCATAGCCAACGGTCACAGCGCGGCGTGTCACATGGCGCAGTTTGCGCTGGACTTCACGCAGCAGGGCATCTACTTCCGGCGTTGGGTTCAGATATGCCAGAACAGCAAAATAATCGCCTGCGGCAGTCCCGGCAATTTGTGCCGCCAAGACTTCTGTCCGGCTATGTGAATCATAGCCATGCGCTTTGCACAATTCGCGCAGCGGCGCAATCGTGCCTTCGCTGCTATACAACTGCATATGCTCGCCCGAAATCAGCGGTTTAGTTTCTGGCAATTTGCCATGTTCTTGGTAATGTGCCAGCAGATGTTTGGTCGCTTCTTTAGCTTCAGTCACATTGGGTTCGTCGAAGGGGTTGACTTGCAAGATTTGCCCGGCGACGGCAGTAGCAAATTCCCACCGGAAAAATTCACCGAACAGGGCATATTTATCGGTCAAGCGCAGCGTCACCCGGGGGTTGCCCGCTTCGCGCAGCACTTTCACCCGTTCATCCATCGCTGTGGCGTTGCTATCATCATCCACGCGCAAGTACACAAACACCCGGTCAGAGGCGTAATCATGTGGATTGCCTACGGTTGCCCCCACCACCGGGATAACACCTTTGCCTTCTTTGCCGACACTTTCTGCCACCAATTGTTCCGCCCAATCGCCATAACTCGCAATTGAATCAGTGCAGAAAATCGCCAGTTTATCGCGCCCTTCTTTTGCCAATTTGCCAATAATCGTCCCTAATGTGACGCCGGGGTGCGATGTGCTTGGCACATTGTCCGCACATGCCTCAATCATCATTTGGGCAGATGCCCACGCTTTATCCAAATCAATGCCAATCAGCGCCGCTGGCACCATCCCAAAATAACTCAGGGCGCTGTAACGCCCCCCAATATCTGCCGGATTCAAGAATATCTTGCGGAATTGTTTTTCTATGGCAGTTTTTTCCATTGCCGTGCCGGGGTCAGTAATGGCGATGAACTGTTCACCTTTGCCGCCGGTGCGCTCATAAAAATAGCGGTAAAACGAATCGGTTTCGACCGTGCTGCCGGATTTGCTGGCGACAATGAACAGCGTTTTAGCGAGGTCTATGGCATTTTCGACATCGCGGATGCGTGCCGGGTTGGTGCTATCGAGGACGAGCAGTGCCGGGAAACCCGCTTGTTTGCCAAACGTTTTGAACAACACTTCTGGCGCAAGGCTGCTGCCTCCCATGCCCAACAGCACAACATGTTCGATGCCGCTGTCTTTGATTTCTGCCTGAAAGTCTTTGAGCAGGTTGAGGTCTATCGTTTTGAGAATATCTAACCAACCCAAGCGATTGCGAATGCTGTTCATGGTGGGTCCATGGTCTTTCCAGACACCGCCATCTTTGCTCCAAATGCGGGCATTCACAAATTCTGTATCTAATTTTTTAAGCGTCGCATTGATAGCATCGGCATAAATCCCCAATGCCAACCGCTGCCGTTCCATGATACCTGTCATCAAAATGGTGCGTTTGGCAGCCACTTGGCTAATCAATTTTTCAAAGGCTTCGATGAAGGCTTCGACCCCATCCGTCTGCAATTGGGCGGTGATTTGTGCCATATCTATGCCGATTTCTGCCAATTTATCCATGACTTCATCGGGTGGCAAAAAATCATCCATTTCGCGGGTGAGTGTATCCCCAACACTGCCTTGTTTTTTGAAGAGTGCTAAGGTTTTGGGCGGCACTGTATTCACTGTATCTTGCCCAATGAGCATATCCACATAGCGCGTGTCCGAATAAGCTGGATTTTTATTGCCAGTGGATGCCCATAAGGGGCGCTGGACTTGGGCACCGGCGGCTTGTAATGTGCCAAAGCGGGTTTTGCTGAATAAGCGTTGGAACGATTTATAGGCGAGTTTGGCGTTAGCAATGGCGGCTTGCCCCAATAATTTGCGATTGGCAGCAATGCGCCCGGTATCGCCATGTACCTGTGCTGCCCGAATATTGTTTTCCAAAATGCGGTCTATAGAAACATCAATTCGGCTTAAAAAGAAGCTGGCGACTGATGCAATTTTGGTCACATCTTCGCCTTTTTCTAGGCGGCGTTCTAACCCTTTGATATAGGCTTCGGCAACTTGTTCATAATTTTTGATGGAGAACAACAACGTGACATTAATATTGATGCCCGCAGCAATAGATTCTTCAATTGCGGGGATGCCAGCGGGTGTTCCGGGAATTTTAATCATCACATTGGGGCGGTCTAAGGCAGCGAATAATCGTTTAGCTTCAGCGAAGGTGCTTTCGCTGTCATTTGCCAGCAGCGGCGAGACTTCCAAACTAACGTAACCATCGCGCCCTTGGGTGCGGTCATAGATGTCGCGCAGGAGGTCGGCAGCGCGTTGAATATCTTCGATGGCAAGGGTTTCGTAAATATCCGCGGCTTCTAGGTCTAAGAGCAACCGCATCCCCTCATCATACACATTCGATTCACCGATTGCCTGCTGAAAAATTGCCGGGTTAGAGGTGACACCCAAGACCCCTTCTTCGTCTACACGCCGTTTAAAATCGCCATTCGTCAGTTCTTGCCGATGAATATAATCGAGCCAAATACTTTGCCCGTATTCTTGGACATCTACGGGGGGATTGCCGGTTGCAGTCATGGTTCACTCCTGTTGGCTTTAAGTAAAGGTTGTGTTTTATCAAGTGGCTAAGGGATTGGCGGGAAAAAATGTTATCGTAAAAAATTTAGTTGCCTCTATTGTATCAGAATAACGCACGAATGCGGGGTTAGAGTATGGGAAAAATATCACAAGTTCGGCTGTAGTGGGATATAACGGCGTCTGCTAAAATAGATTTTATCCGATGATTATTCGATAAAGGACACATGCCATGTCCAGCCAATATAAACTTGACCGCGATTTAAACGAAGCCAAACAGATGGCAAACGGACTGGAAGAGTATTTGCGCGGCAGCGATGTTTACGGCACGCCAGCGGGCGGTATGTTCGGCGGCGATGCCCCGGCACTAACGGTTGGGGCGCTGGTGATGCGGTTGCGGCGTTTAGACGCCCTGCGCGACCAATTGACCGATGCACAGCGCCAAGAATTAGCGCAAGCGCAGGAAATCCATCGCCATATGCAGCGCGAATGGGCGGTGCATTATGAACAAAAAATCGTGAAAGAAGCCAATTCGCGCCTCGATGCTATCCGCACCTTTTTTGAAGAATGTAGTGACCACCCACGCAATTGTGCTGCCATTTATAAGCCGGAAGTGCTGCGCCGGACGATTGTGCAGGAATTGGGGCGTGTGATGGCAGACCAAAAAATTTTTAGCGCGGAGTTGGATAAAAAACGGCGCGAGATGGATGTGAAACTGCGCGGATTCGTGCGTCCAGCAACGTTTGTGTGGTCGGCACTGCTGCAAGAGGTGTATCCTGCTGATGAATTTTGGTGGCTGTATCACGCGCCTGTCACGGAAGAATAGGCAGTATGCCGCGCTTGTTTGTGGCAGTCGAAATGCCAGATGAGGTTAAAACGGCGCTGATAGAGTTGCAGCAGCGGGTTTTTCCGGCGGCACGCTGGTCAAAACGCGCCCAAATGCACCTCACACTGCATTTTATCGGCGCTGTGCCAGATGAGCAGTTTGCGGCAATTAAAACCGCTTTGGCAACCGTCACACAAGCACCTTTTGATATGAAATTGCAAGGAGTCGGCGTTTTCCCGCATCAAGACCGGGCGCGAGTCTTGTGGGCAGGTGGGGTGCGGGCGCCGGGGGTGCTGCATCTCCATCATCAGCTAGGCAATGTTTTAAAACCCACTGGTTTTACGCCAGAAGACCGCCCCTATGCCCCCCATGTGACCTTAGCCCGCTTCCAGCAATCCCCACCACGCGATACTGTGCAGAAATATCTGCTCACCCACCAACGTTTTGCCACCGAACATTTTAGAGTGACTGAGTTCGTTTTATTCTCCAGCGATTTACAACCCGATGGCGCAGTCTATACGCCTGAACAGGTGTATCCACTGCAAGCGCCAATCACCTCATAATCGCCCTTGCTTGCTGCATGGTTGATAACCTCATTCGCCAAAATCAGCGATATAATTGAGGATAAATAACTCGAAGGAAAATAACGATGATGCAGGTAATTCTCAAAGACGAACTGGCGGCGCGTGCCATTGAACAAGCCCGCCTCAAAGGATATAACACGCCTGAAGATTATATTGCCGATTTGCTGGATTTGGATGAAGAAACCGAACAAACAGAGGAACCCGAAGAAACTGTTGAGTTTGACGAAGATCTGAAGACCAGTTTTCGGCTTGCCTTCCGGGATGCGCTGCGCGGTAAATTCTATACTTACCAAGAATTCAAACGAATTATGGATGAATCCGAATAAGCCCAATCTTGTTGTTTCCGATGGCTTTATTCGTCGCCTTAAGCGCCTGAAGAAAAAGTATCGTCGCATTGAATCTGACGTAGATAGTTTGGTCGAGATAATCGAGAATGGCGAAATACCTGGCGACAAGATGCAGGGAACTGGTGAGTATATTGTTTATAAAACACGGCTTGCCAGCCAAGATTTGCAACGGGGAAAAAGCGGTGGTTTCCGGGTAATTTACTATTTACGAACTGCAACTTATATTTTGTTATTGACCATCTATATCAAAACAGAGCAGGAAGACATCTCCGCGCAAGAAATTTTGGCATTGATTCAGGAAGAAGAACAACGATTCGCTGAAGAACAAAACGACGAAAATGATGAGGCATAAAATAGTTTGAGCTAGGTAGTTTGTTGCCAGCCGCAAATCTCACTGTTCCGGCAAAAAATAATCAATATCATCAGGAACAGGCGTCAGCAAATACACTTCGATAAATTGATGCCAAGAAACATAATCAGCATCTGAATAACCCAAGTCCACCCAATAGGGGCTGCGGCGGGGTCCCCCCGTATCGCCCATAATGCCCACACCATAATCCGGCACATAGAGCATGGTGCGCCACGAGATAATATCCGGGTCAGCCGCAATCATACCTTTTTCTAGTTTCATGCCTAATGCGGTGCGGTCATCACCGCCGAGTGCCGCAGGTTTATAGCTGGTGGCATAGACGCGCAATTTGCGCCAATAATCGCGTGGTCCCTCTGGTGTGTCTATTGTTCGCAATACGATATTCGTGCCATACGCAATGATGCGATTTTGCGGCGGCGTCACGATGTCTTCCCCGGCATAGTCGCGCCCGGTTTCGATGCCATTTTCAAAACGCACGCGCATCAAAATTTGGCGCACGCCATTGGTGCCAGCGTGCCGGACAGCACGGGTATCCAATTCGAGAGCAGCATCGGCTTGATAGACTGTTTCAAACGGCACAGTTTCATCTTGCGTTTGTAATTCTTCCGTCACCCGAATCACTTGAATCACCATATCCGGCGTGATGGGTGTATTTTCAACAGGCAGCACATAATCTAGCCCAAGCAAGCTAACGCCAGTTTGTGCCAGTGCATCGGCAACCGTGCTGCCAACAGTAATGCGCGTGACGAGGGTTGTATCGTCAGCGCGAATACTGACAGGCAGCGCCCGTTGAATGCGAATATGCTGATTATCAGCAAGCGGCGTTTGCGTTTCCGGCGTAACAATATCCGTGAGGTAAAGCGTGATGCCAGCTTCGTACAGGGCTTCTCCCACTGTTGCTGCTGCCGTCGTAAATGGGATTTCCGCACCATTATCAAAAATTGTAATGGTCACGGCGCGTTTAATGGTAATGTCCAGCACCGGAATTGACCACAAGAGCAATCCGGCAGCATCGGTTTCAGTGCCATCCAACCACAAGCGGTCTTGGTCGGTCAGGGTAATACCTGCCTGCTGCAAAATATCATAGGGCGTGGTAAAAGGCGTGCGAAGTGTCTGCACGGTATCATTAAGTTTCAGCGTGACGCTGCGTGCTGGATGCACGGTGATAATCATGCCCTCAGTTAGGGGGCTATCTAATGCTGGCGCGACCATATCCTCCGGTAAGAGCATGATCGATTGTTCTGCCAGCAATGCCGCCACAGTGGGCGCACTCGTGCGAAGTGGACGTTGATCGCCATGAATGATTAAGGTAATCGTGTGAGTCGTCATCGGCAGCGGTTGGGGTGTTGTCACAATTCGCCAGATAAACCCCAACATGAACACCAGCAACACAACGACTATCAGCAGCAGCCCCAAAATTCCGAATGGCATGGGTGCTGTAGTTTGCCAACGCAGCGGACGCGGTTGGGAAGGGCGGATATCATCTGGGGCAATGGGCGGTTCAACAATCATACATAGCACACAATCACAAACTCATTGTGCTATATTTTAGAGGACGCTGCCCACATTACAACAGGGGTTACTGGGCGTGTTCGGCTTGTTGACGCTGTTCTTGGGTAATATCCAGAAAATAATAAGCATCATCCACCGTGCTAATGAAATGAATGCCGGTGGGTTTGCTACCAAAGAACGTGTGGATAATCAGGTCATGAATGCGTTTCCAGAAGTCGCTGGATGTAATCACGACAATGAGTCCAGGATGGTCATAACTGAACTGAGTGCCAATCCGCAAGAGGGCAAGCAAATTTTGCGGTGTCGTCTGCGAATTTCGCATATCCGCCAAAATATCCACTAGATATTTTCTGTCAGCGCAGGCGGTTTTTGTTGAATTTAGTGCGGTCATAAACTCGTTGGCAGTCCAATTGCCAGAAAAACGACAAATCCAAATAGTCTCGTCCGCATCGCCCCAATCCACAAAGATACTCATACCACTTATCCCTAAAACTATGTTCCATACTTTCAATATAACGTATTATTTCAAAAATGCAATCTTTATTAAGTAACATTAACACAATGATGTTGTTTGTTTGGTCAATCAGGGGGAAATGTAGGAGGTATGGATTGCCCATGATAACAAAAGTGAAACATCATAAATAGCATACGCCCATTTTTTAGAAAGGGCAATAGTACCTACAGCATTTAATACGCTTTTCAAACCATTGTTGGTCAGAATCAAAAAACGTCACCACCAGAGGTCACAGCCGGGATACTCGCAGCACCCATTCCACATCTTAGTGCTGCTGCGTTTCCACCCTGACACGGTTCGACGCTTCCTGCCGTGCGAGTCCCGACTGCTACGTCTGATGATAACGTTGTAACGCTTAGTATAATCCGCTGACCAGTGTGGGTCAATATGACGGCAGCGTCTCGCTGCGATTCATATGCATTTCTATTGCGTCGCGCGTCATCAGGGCATCGCGTAGCTGCTGGTCGCTGAACAATGCCAATTGGTCGCCCACATGCGGCGAACTGGGTTGCGTGGCGTTGCCATAGGTTAATAAGACTTTTGCTTGTAACGGCGTGCCAAATTCCAGCACGGCAATGAATGAATCGCCATGCACAGGATAAAAACGCAAATCATTGTCTTGCACAAACGTCAAAACGCTAAACGTACCCACCACATCAAAGCCACCACTAGCAGGCAAATCCACCCCCGAATCTCGATAGCGTAATCTAAACGCATCGCCATATTTAACATCCATGCCGCCGCCCAAAGCACGTAATAATTCTAGCTGCGTCGCCACATTGATGAGCGATTGCACCGCACCATCCGGGTCGGCTAACCCGCGCGGCGTATTCAATGGGTCGGCAATATCCCATTGTACAGCAAACGCCGCAAAGCCAATGCGCTGTATATAATCCAATGCCCATGCCGTGAATAATGCTGCGCCTACACTGTCTTTATCGGCGTGCCTATCCCACGCTGCCAAAATATCAGCGGCTTTTTGCGCGGTATCGTTATCGCTGGCGCTGGCAGCGGCAATTAAATCATCCAAAACCGCGTTGGTCAGTTCCATGAAGGATGAAAATTTATAATCTATCAATTCTTCGTAGGTGATAGAGTCATCTTCATACAGCAGGCGCATGGAGGTTTGCGGACGGGGCCACACAAACGGCGGCGGCGCAAAATAAGCGGGGTAATCTGCCGGGTCAAGCGCCAAAGGCAGCGTTGTTGTCCAAGGCGCTTCATTGGCATTTTGCAGCCAACCCGATTCGGGGTTCAGCACTTTGGGCAAATCTTCATATGGATGGTACTCTGTCCACACCAATTCAGACGTATCGCCGGGCAAAAGCGCGGGCTGACTGCTATCAACGGGCGTGGTGTTATTCCAGAATGCCCAATCGCCCGATTCGCGCACAGGAATTAGTTCGTTAAAGACATGCAAAATATTTCCGGCGTTATCGGCATACATGATGGTGAACATGGGAATACGAATATTGCTCAGTGCTGCCTCAAATTCGGATAAATTTTTGGCTTTGCCCATCTCCCACCACTGTTCAATCGCTGACCCGGTATTGTTACCAACGACGCGCAGCGCCAAGGCTTTGCCCTCATCGGGGCGTTCTGCTAAGACTGCGCCATGCACCGAGCGTTTGATAGTGATGCTTACGTCGTCAAAAGTGCCATCGTCATTTTTCACGCGAATAATTTCTTCGGATGTTTCAAATGGCAAAAATTCACCATCATAGAGATAACTGCTGCCATCTTCGGAAAGGGTTAGCTCATAAATATCCCAACCATCATGCGTATTGACGGTGTGTGTCCAGCCGTGATGTTCAGTGAAGCCAATGCTGATGACGGGACCGCCGATAATGGTTGCGCCGTACAAATTTAAATCGGGCATGATGAAATGCGCTTCCATCCATAAGCCGGCATCTACCCACGGCTGATGCGGATTGGCGACCAACATGGCATTGCCGCTGGCAGACCGTGACGGCGCAATCGCCCATGCATTCGAGCCGTTTTCGGGTTCGGCGGGGGGAAGTGTGCCATCTGCCCATTGCTGTGCTGCCCGCAACCCACGCCCGGCAGTGAACGCATAGCGCAAATTTTTTGTCCCTAAGCGCAAAATATCAACGCCGCGAATCGGGGCAACTGGCTCCCAAACATCATCAATCAGGTTGGAGTTTTGCACCACATAATCGCTAAAACCTTCGGCAAATGCATCCAAATATTCCTGCCATTCGCGCGACATGCCTTCAAAATTGGCGTTACCTTCCGCCGGGATACCCAACTGACGCACTTGTTTATCGCTTTCAAGATATGCCTCACCGCCATATAAGGCGGCTTCGCCCCGCGCTTCAGCATAGAGGCGCAGCAGCACATCGGCATGATTCGTGGCTTGCGCCCAACCATAAGAATAAAACAGCGTCAACTCGGTGGGCGCGAAGATATGTGGCACGCCCCATTCATCCCATAAAATTTCGGCGGTGTACGGTACTTGGGCTTGCAGTGATAAGCTGGGGAGTAAACACAACAAGAGAAGCAAAAATCGTCTAAGCATTATTTTAATCCTTCAAGAAATGTGTCAAACACAATGTCATTGTAACATTTTTCGGGCAGGATTTTGGTATTGCGGGTTGGGATGGTAGGGTAATTTTATCAAAATCAATGACATATTCACAAAAATATAACAGGTAAATGGGATTGTATTTTGGGTAGGGCGAGATATATCTCGCCCCTACAGAACCTTTCTTGTCTTTTGTAGACTGATGAAAAATTAGAAGCGTTTGCTTTATACTCAGCACTTAGTCCTTAGCACTCAGCACTATCTGTACCGTAGGCAAAGCGTCGGGCAAAATGCATCACTTACTGCTACAATCGGTGTAAGAGATAAATACAAAGGAAACCCCATGCGCCGCCTACTGCTTTTGCTCTTATGCCTGCTATTAGTGAATAATACCGCCGCCCAAGACACACAAACACCGGAAGACATCGCCCGTGAGCGCATCGCTGAAGCTGCTGCGAATGGGGCAACAGAGTTGGATTTGTCTAGCTTGGGCTTAACTGAATTGCCTCCAGAAATCGGCAAACTTACAAACTTGCAATTACTTAATCTGAATAGCAACCAATTGAGCAATTTGCCGCCAGAAATCGGCAACCTCACCAATCTGCACACACTTTATCTTACTAAGAACCAATTGAGTAGCCTGCCACCCGAAATTGGCAATCTCGTGAACCTGCAAACACTTAATCTCTATGACAATCAATTGAGCAACCTGCCGCCGGAAATTGGCAATCTCAACAACCTACAATCGCTTTATCTTAGTGAAAATCAACTGAACAACCTGCCATCTAAAATTGGTAATCTTAGCCAACTGTCAATACTATCTCTCAGTAACAACCAATTGAGTAGTTTGCCATCGGAAATCGGCAATCTTACCCAACTGTCAATACTTGATCTCAGTAACAACCAATTGAGTAATTTACCAACTGAAATTGGTAGCTTTACAGCACTGAATCAGCTTTATCTCGATAGCAATCAACTTAGCAATCTACCGCCTGAAATCGGCAACCTCGCTAACTTGCAATGGCTTTATCTCCATAACAACCAACTCAGCAATCTACCGCCTGAAATCGGCAACCTCACTAACTTGCGATGGCTTGAACTTCTCAGCAACCAATTGAGTAGTTTGCCGCGCGAAATCGGCAATCTTACCCAACTGTCAAGACTTGGTTTCAGTAACAACCAGTTGAGTAGCTTGCCACTGGAAATCGGCAATCTCACCAATTTACACACGCTTTATCTTAGTAATAATCAATTAAGCAATCTGCCATCCGAAATTGGCAACCTTACTAACTTAAAAGAGCTTTGGTTAAATGGTAATCAATTAAGCAATCTACCAACTGAGTTCGACAACCTCGCTAATTTACAAGTTCTTGGTCTTGAAGGTAACCAATTCAATAGTCTACCGCCAGAAATCAGCAAGCTCAAGCAACTTTGTTATCTTGATATAAGCAATAATCAAATTCAACATCTGCCAGTGGAACTAGAACAATTGAAAGATTTAGTCAAAAATCCTCGTTATGGCAATTTAGGTCTCATCTTAGACAACAACCCCCTTATCTCACCGCCGCCGGAAGTCGTGAATCAAGGCACGGCGGCAATTTTGGAGTATCTGAATCATCAGGCAGAATGGCATGTGCGGCAGATGGTGAGTCAGGTAGCAGGCGGCATTGGTGTGATTACGGGTGTTGGGCTGATGCTGCGCTGGCGGCATAAACGGCACAAAGATAAGAAAAAGCGGGCGTGAAAAACAGTGCTGAGTGCTGAGGACTAAGTGCTGAGTCAAAGTCCCGCGTTCTGAACAAGTGAAAAAGGTGAATCATAATTTTATTTTCGCTCATGTCCAGATTGGGTGAAAATGCCAAGTTACAGGGACACGGCATGCCGTGTCCCTACAGAAAATCACTCACTTTGAACATGCGCCTTTATTTTTACCTCACCCCTGCCCAAAAAACGGTGCGGGAAGTCCCCTCGCCATGCAATGGAGAGGATGTTAGGGGTGAGGATTTTCTTAGAAATTTGGCACGCCAAACCCCCATTTTCTTATTCAATATGTCCGTTTGCATTTCTACGCTTATTCGCCTCATCCCGGACGGGTGAACCACGTTTGCAGCAATGCCCATGCTGCCCGTAATTGTGGCAATGCTTTCTTCTTGCGCGGCGCAAAGACGGCACTGTTTTCAGGCTGTGCATTATTTTCAACAGTGGCTTGGTCAGCGTGTTCCTGCGCCAATTTTGCAAGATACAGTTGGCTTTGTTCGTTGATGTACTGGTTCATGGCGATACCCTTTTGATGTGCTGGTTATAAAACCAGCATAGGCGTATCACCCAGAGTCTGTCAGTCAACCAAAGGCGTAGTCGGTGGTTGATTTTTGGGGAAAGATTCTTAGGAGATAAGCCCCAATTGTCGCGCTTGTTGCACGGCTTGGGTGCGGCGCTGGACGTGGAGTTTGCTAAAAATATTGTTCAGATGTTTTTTGACCGTGCCTGTTGTCACCACCAATTGGTCAGCAATTTGTTGATTAGACAACCCGTGCGCCACGAGCCGCAGCAATTCCAATTCGCGCTCGGTTAAGGCATCTGGTGTGTTTTCGGATGAGGTGGGCAGTGCCGCCGGATTTGCGATTGTTACCAATGTGGGCAGCGTGTTTAACAATTCGAGTGCCACTTCGCGGCTGCTGCGGGTTTGTGTTTGCGCGATGATTTGTTGAAACGTCTCGGTTGGCATTTGCCGTTTAAGCTGATTTAACTGCTTCACAATTTTGCGGCGCAAATAACGAAAATGCGTCGTTTCGTAAGCGATACTGGCATAAATGGTGACGGCATCCGCTAAACGCCCTAGCTGAACCAGCAGGACAGCAATACGGATAAGTGCCTCATCCATAGAATTGAGCGAGCCAATATCCACCGCAATTTGTAACGATTCACGGCAGTAGTGCGCGGCTGCCGCAATATCATTCATTGCCAATGCCACACCCGCAATTTGCTGTAAACTCCATGCCACGCCGCCCGCATCACCCACCCGGCGGCAGTCCTCTAAGCGTGCTTGATACACCGCAAAGGCATCGGCATAGCGTTGTTCGCGTTCATACAGCAAGCCCAAACCACCTCTGGGCCACGATGCCCCCCATTTATCGCTTATAGACTCAAAAAGTTGAATGCTCTCTAAGTAACTTTGCTGAATGGTGGCAGCATCAGCAGATGAAAAATTCATATGCCGAATGCTCGATTGATAAATTGACCATGCCATGCCCCATGTATCTTGGCGCTGGCGATACGCCGCCGCGTTTTCGGTCATAATGCTGGCGTATTCGGTAGGGACAAACAACCCTTGCGCCATGACCATTGCGCCGATGCCGCGCTGCTTAGACCGCTGCAATAAATCACCCGCTTGGCGGATAATCGTGTCCCAATCTTGGAGCAGTTTGGGCGTAAAGGTGATAAACCAGCATTGCGCCAGCAGCATCAACGCTTTTGTCAATTCATCTTCAATCGGCAGAGTCGCACTCAGCGAGAAAAATTCATAACCTTCATCCAGACGGCAGCGCATTTGGAAAAACAGCGTCATCGTATCATACGCCGCCAGAACAAGCTCATGGCGATGATGTACCAGCGCCCACTGCCACGCCATGCGAATATTATCCAACTGAGCCTCAATGGCGTCTGCCGCCGCCACCTGATTTTTGCCTTTAATGTGGGCATCTTGGTCTGCCAGAAAGTTCAAATAATAGGCGCTGTGACGGTCTTGGGTTTGCTGCACCCAATCCGGGTGTTCATAGAGACGGTGTTCGGCATATTGGCGCACCAATTCGTGCAAGCTATAGTGTCCGGTCATCGCAAAATGCAGCAGCGATTGATCTACCAATGCTGCTAAGACCGTTGGTGCTGCCTGTGTGACGGCTTGCGCCGCCGCCCAATCGAATTTGCCCCGAAAGACCGATAACTGCGCCAAAACGTGCTGTTCTAAATTGTTCAGGCGCTGCCACGAATAATCAAAAACAGCTTGCATACTGCGATGGCGTTCCGGTACATCGCGCCGTGAGGTGGTCAAAAAATTCAAATTCCTATGGATGGCATCGGCAATTGCCGCGCAAGAGAGCGATTTCACCCACGCCGCCGCCAGTTCAATCGCCAATGGTAGCCCTTCTACCAGATGACAAATGCGTATTACCGCTTCCCGCTGCGAAGCCACATCAAAATCAGCGCGGATTTGCCGGGCGCGTTCTACAAACAGTTGGACAGCTTCATAATGGGTGATGTCATCCGTAAGATGAGCCGCAGGTACGGCTAACCCGGATACCTGAAACACATATTCGCCGCTGAGATTTAAGACTTCCCGCGACGTGACCATAATTTTGAGGTGAGGGGCATGATGCAGCAGGTCTATCAAGAGGGGGGCAGCGTCTAAAAGTTGTTCAAAATTATCGAGTACGAGCAGTAAATGGCGATTTTTTAAATAATTCATGATGTGCTGCTGTGGCGTTTCTTTTTCATACGCGCCAATATCCAAAGCCGCGGCAATTTTATAGGCAAGCATATCCGGTTGGGTTAGCCCATGCAGTGCCACAAACATGCCCCCATCAGCATATTGGGCTTGCACTTGCGCCAATAGCTGCCCTGCCAGCCGCGTTTTACCACTGCCACCCGACCCCACCAGCGTAATGAAGCGGCAGTTCGTGTCTGCCAGCCATGTCGTGAGCGTTTGAATTTCTTGTGTTCGCCCAATAAACGATGTTAGAACATCCGTCATAAGTGTTGTATCCCCTTTCAAAAATGGGATCGGAGATGTTTTATAGTGGCTTAGGCAGGCGGTATGGCACTCCATAGGGCATAGACACGTTCACACTCTTGCTGCCAACACACATCCAAATCATCGGCACAATCGGCGCGTAACTGCACAATGGCTTTATAAAAACCTGCGCCCGGTTTGCCGCTGGCTTTTTGTACGACCAAGGCACATAACATGCCGCGTCCGGCAGATTCTTCTTCGCGGCACATCTCGCGCAGCAAATTCTGGAAGATATATGCGCCGGGATGCGCCGTAACCGTAGTCATTCGCGCCGCCACTTCGCCATAGCTAATCGTCGCCCGGTCACGCGCTGTCTGAATACAAATTTGCCGCATATCTTCTTTTGCGGCTTGCCATTGTTCCGGCGCGAGTCCATGTTTGAGGGAGGATTCGGTCATAGGATAATCGTTTCAAACTCAAAGAGATATTTGCAAAAATCATGTCAGATAAATTAAATTGTGTTTTGGGTCAGGGCGCGATAAGGCAAGTTAAAATTTTAATTCGGTAAATTGCAAATCGGGCATGATG
The DNA here is from genome assembly GCA_022842885.1 of Anaerolineae bacterium. Taxonomy (GTDB): domain Bacteria; phylum Chloroflexota; class Anaerolineae; order Aggregatilineales; family Phototrophicaceae; genus JALHOR01. The sequence goes on along the minus strand of JALHOR010000101.1, from coordinate 3,401 downwards.
CATCATGCCCCTACATCATGCCGTTTTGTAGGGGTTTGGCATGCCAAACCCAAAATGCATTGCCGATTTAATTTTTTAATCGGCATTATCGCGCCCCTACTGATGAATAATGTAAGGCATTTGCCAACTATTCTAATACCCCCGGCTCTCGCGGCTGTGGGCATCATTGACGCAGACTGCCGCCATCACCAAAATTTCTTCGACATCATCCCCGGCTTGTAACACATGCACCGGCGCACCCATGCCCAATAATATGGGTCCAATGGCTTCCGATTCAGCAAGGCGTGCCAAGAGTTTATACGAAATGTTGGCAGACGATAGATTGGGGAAGACCAGCACATTGGCATCCTTCACGCGGCTGAAGGGATAACGTTGTTCAATGATTTCGGGCAAGACGGCTGTATCTGCCTGCATTTCGCCATCTACGGCAATATCCGGGCGTTTTTGCAGCACAATCGCCACAGCATCGCGCACTTTTTCCGAATAGGGGTGCGGCGTCGAGCCAAAATTGGAGAAAGAGAGCATCGCCACGCGCGGTTCAATATCCAGCGTTTTGGCAAAATCGGCTGCCAGAATCGCGCTCTCAGCGAGAGCTTCGCTGTCAGGGTCAATATTGACGGTGGCATCCGTGAAGAAAAAGACGCGCCCTTGCACGACCATGATATACACGCCACATGCCCGCGTCACGCCGGGGCGCGTGCCAAAAATTTGCAGTGCCGGACGAATCACTTCAGGATATTCATACGTTAGCCCGGCGAGATAGGTATCTGCATCGCCTGTTTTAACCATCATGGGACCAAAATAATTGCGGTCACGCACCAATTTATAGGCTCGCGCCCGATTAATACCGCGCCGCTGGCGGAGTTTATACAGATGGTCAGCATACACTTCGCGCAAGGGGTCATAGAAGGGGTCAATCACGCGCACATCCAATACTAGTCCCAACTCTTCCATCACTTCACGAATTTTATCTTTGCGCCCCAGCAAAATCGGTTCGCCCAATTTTTCATCTATGATGCGGGCAGCAGCGCGAATGATTTTGGGTTCTTCGCCTTCGCCCAAGACGATACGTTTGCGGTTGCCCATGCGGGCTTTGTTGATGATGAAATTGCGTACCATGCGTCCGCGTCCCTGCCGTGCTACCAGAATATCGCGGTATTGGCGCGTATCAATTGCTCGGCGTGCCACACCCGATGCTAACGCGGCTTCGGCGACAGCAGGCGCAACCCATAATAAAACACGCGGGTCAAACGGTTTAGGAATCAGATAATCGCGTCCAAAGCGCAGCGATTCCAGCCCATATGCGGCTAATACGCTGTCCGGCACATCTTCATGCGCCAACTGCGCCAAGGCTTTCGCCGCCGCCATTTTCATTTCTTCATTGATTTGCGTGGCATACACATCCAGCGCCCCGCGAAAAATAAACGGGAAGCACAACACATTATTGACCTGATTGGGATAATCGCTACGCCCCGTGCCGATGATGGCATCCGGGCGCACTTCACGCACTTGTTCCGGCATAATTTCTGGTGTGGGGTTCGCCATGGCAAAAATAATCGGGTTAGCATTCATGCCGCGCAGCATATCGGGCTTGATTGCCCCGGCTGCCGATAAGCCTAGCACCATATCCGCACCGACTAAAGCGTCGGTCAGGGTGCGAACCGGGCGCTTGGTGGCGAAAGCTCCTTTATAGGGATCCATATCTTCCGTGCGTCCTTCATAGACCACGCCATATAAATCGCACATGATGATATGGTCACGTTTGACACCAAGCAGCACATAAAAATTAGCCGTTGCCACTGCCGCTGCCCCCGCACCGACGATGACAATCTGCAAATCCTCCAAACGCCGGCGGGTGACTTCGCAGGCGTTCATCAGTGCTGCGCCGCTGATAATGGCTGTGCCGTGTTGGTCATCGTGGAAGACCGGAATATCCAATTCGGCACGCAAGCGCCTTTCAATCTCAAAGCATTCCGGCGCTTTGATGTCCTCCAAATTAATGCCGCCAAAAGTGGGCGCCATCGCTCTGCAAACGGCAACAATTTCATCAGCAGTTTTGGCATCAATTTCAATATCAAAGACATCAATATCGGCAAAGCGTTTGAACAAGACACCTTTGCCCTCCATCACGGGTTTGCTTGCCAATGCGCCGCGATTGCCCAAGCCAAGGATGGCTGTGCCGTTAGAAATGACTGCCACTAAATTCGCTCGTGCCGTCAGTTCGTATGCCGCCAATGGGCGCTCGGCAATTTCTAAGACCGCTTCTGCCACACCGGGCGAATACGCCAGCGATAAATCGCGCTGGGTGATGAGGGGCTTGGTGGGCTTAACTTCAATTTTGCCGGGTCTGCCATTGCGATGATAATCTAATGCGTCCTGACGATTAATAGACGATGCCATGATAAGCCTTAGTTAAAAGTTAAAAGTGCAAAGTAAAAAGTTGAAAACATCATATAGCATTATGCCCTGAAGGCGTTCCAAAAAGAGTGCCATCGTAGAACCCATTTCAAAAATCAGGCATTCAGGGACACGGCATGCCGTGTCCTTACCGAAAAAATCGAATTTTGAAATGATTTCTAACCAAAAGCCAAAAGCTAACAGCCAATCGCTATTTCCGAAAAGCTATTCTGATAACACATAATATAAAAGAACGTTACCCGCAGTCTCAGCATTTGGTAAACGCAGGGTGTGCGTTTGTTGACCATTCGGCATAGGGATTCTATCATTATAGACAAGGAAGCATGGGATAAGTGCTTATGATGATTCTCAACGATGAAGCGGTGGCGTTGGCGACACAATGTTTGTGGTCATTGCAAGAAGCCGCACCAGAGATTGAGGGGCTGTTGTTCACGCATGTGGATGGGCTGACCGTGACAACGACCTTGCCCGGCAGCGAAAGCACGCAGCGGTTGGCGGCGGTAGCGACCACCTTGTTTTTGCTAGGTGAACATACTGCCGAAGCATGGGGCAGCGGCGAAGCGATGGAAGTGCAGCTTGGTTTTACGGATAAACATGATATTCGGCGTTATGTGACGATTAAACCCGTCAGTTATCGGGCGATTTTGGTGGCACTGCATCGCCGGACGGAACGCCATACCCTCATCAAGAGTGATTTGGATTTGGCAGCAACCTATTTATTGGCGCTGCTGGTGGGGGATACGCCGCCGCTGCCGGTGAATTGGTATAGCCGATAGCGATTAGCTGGTATGCTTTTAACTTGGTACTTTTAACTTTTTCCAAATAATATGGCTTATGTTCAAATTGCATGAAAAGTACAGTGTTGTAGGGTCGAGGCACAGGGCAAACGCATCAAAATTGTGTTTCGGTTTTTAAAAGACAGTGAAGGTTCTGTAGGGACACGGCATGCCGTGTCCCTACCCAAAACACAACCCTATTGATTT
>JALHOR010000100.1:17750-21198 GCA_022842885.1 Anaerolineae bacterium | reverse complement strand
TGCCTTCCGATCTTGTACGAAGTCGAAAATAACGATTTGCGGCTTTTCCCGGCGGAATGGAACGTTCAAGAACAAAAGTGGCAACCGTTTGTTTTGGCAGATAATTGGGATGACCCGGCGTATGATTGGGAACAGAACTGCGCTTACTGCCATACGACCGGGTTTGATGTGGAGCGTGGACGCCCCGAAGATGAGGGCGTGCAATGCGAAGCCTGTCATGGTCCCGGCAGCATTCATGCGGAAATCGCCGGGGATGCCGGACGACGCCCCGACGAAGAAGAACTGCTCGAAATTCGCGCCAGTATTTATACAGGTGTGGATGGACAAACCTGTGGACAATGCCATGCTCGCGGAACGAATGCCGATGGGCTGCCCTATCCCGCTGGTTATACGCCCGGCAGCAATTTGAGCGATTTTTGGACGCCGGCTGCGGCTGAGGACTCGGTGCATTGGTGGAACAGTGGTCACGCCAAATTGCCCAATATGCAGTACAGCGAATGGTCAGTTTCGACGCATTCTCAATCGCTGACCAATTTGAAAGAGACCGAAGGCGCCCAAGCCTTTTGCCTGACGTGCCACAGCAGCGATTATCTGTATACCGAACAATTGCAAGACGCGGTTGAAAGTGGCGATAGAGAAGGCACTGCGCCCGAATCGCTGACGTTAGAGACTGCCCAATTCGGGATTACATGCAGCACTTGCCATGATGTTCATGCCGAAAATACCAATCACAACGCCTTCATTGCCGAAGGTAGCGGCTATGACCTGTGCGTAAGTTGCCACACCGACGATGACCCCACCAATGGGTTTCATCATGCTATGCGCCAAATGTACGAAGGCGTAACATTCTTTGAGGAAGTTCCCGGCGTTCCAGCAGCACACTTCACCGCTGAAGAGGGACCCGATTGTGTGACGTGCCACATGCCTGCTGTGCCGATTGAATCCGCCATGCGCTCTAGTCATCTTTTCCAGCCGATTTTGCCCGGTGCGGTGCTGGATGAAACGGTGCTGCAAGATAGCTGTTCAGAATGTCATGGCGAACAAGCCACGCCCGTGCAGATGCAGGCATTGATTGATGATATTCAGGCAGATACGGTGGCGCGGGTCGAAAAAGCCCGGACAGCCATCACCGAGAACACACCCGAATGGGTGAGCATCGCGCTGGAACTGATTGAAGGCGAAGGTAGCGACGGTATTCACAATTATAGTTATACTGACCAACTGCTGGATGCGGTCGAATTAGCATTGGGTCTGGTGACAATCGCCGAAGGAGACGCGGGACAATGACGAATTTTTCTGGGCTGTACCGCCGTCTGATGGGCTTATGTTTTGGCATGGGGCTAACGTTGTTATGCGCCGGCTTGCTGCCCCTATTGATTGTGCCAGCGTTGGCACAGGAAACGCCCGTTGCGACCGAAGAAACTGCCAGCGAAACTACCCCGGCTGCCGCCAGCACCGATGAACCGATTGTGGTGGCGAAAGAACCCACCGGGGATAATGGCTACTGCGCTGTGTGCCATAGTCAACCTTGGCGGGCAGTGACACTGCGCGATGGGTATATTCTGAATTTGTTTGTTCCAGCAGAGACAATTGCCAATTCAGTGCATGGCGATAATAACCCGCAGGGCAAATTGGGCTGTTTGGATTGTCATGGCGAAGATGCGTTCCCACATAATGAGCCAACCCCCAATAATGCCCGCGACTATACGCTGGATGCCGTTAGCATTTGTACCGAATGCCACACGGATTCTGCTGATGAATTAATGGCAGGGCTGCACGAAGAAGCCATTGTAGCCGGCAATCGTAACGCGGCGGTCTGTACCGATTGTCATGGCGACCATGATATTCAATCTGCGCCGCAGCAGCCGCAGTTGGTCGCCGGGGTGTGTGGCGATTGCCATACCGATACCCTCAGCCAGTGGCAAAGCAGCGCCCATGTGGAAATTGGTCCCCTGGGCTGTGCAACGTGCCATTCGCCGCATACGCAGCGCATTCGTGCCGAAAATGGCGATACCGATGCCAACGCTGTGTGCATCAATTGTCATAAAAATGACACCATGCCCGATTTATACGCGCATGACACGCATATCAGCGATACGTCCGAAGTGCAGTGTATAGATTGCCACATGCATACCGAGACGATAGGGTTGGTCGGCACTGAACTTTCCAGCCATACGATGTTATTGGATACCGCCCCCTGCACGACGTGTCATCAGGAATTGGTGGACAGTGGACGTTGGGAAGAAATCACGGGGCGCAGCGATGCCGAATTGGTCGCCCAACGCGACGAACTACAAAAACGTATCATCGAATTAGAAACTGAAATTGAAGAACAACCTGCAACCGAAAATGATGGTTTCATCAGCACACTTCAGGGGCTGTTGGTGGGGCTAGGCTTTGGCATTACGTTTGCGGCGGTTTTCTTCACGCGCAGTCGGCGGGGGGCAACCGTGTTTAATACGACTACGCCAGCATCGTCCACATCAGATGAAGGAACAAACCATGAGTGAACAACCCACCCCGGCACCCGCACCGCCGCCGGAAAATGTACCGCCGGTAGTGAGTGCGCCCGTCTCTGCACCTGTGGAATGGCTATCGCGCCGTGAAATGATGACCTTGTTATTGGGGTCAGGCATGACGCTGGTGTTAGCGACACTGCTCGCTGAACCGCTGGCAAATTTAACACTGCCAGCGGCAGCCCAACGCCCTTTCGACGAACATACAGCCAAACATCATTGGGCGATGGTCATTGATTTAAGCAAGTGTGTCGGCTGCGATTACTGCGTGTATGCCTGCCAAGCCACCAACGATACCCGCGATGATATGCGCTGGAATATCCGCGTCGAAGACATCACCGAAACAGGTGAATTGTTTCATCTGACGCGCCCGTGCCTGCACTGCCGCCATGCGCCCTGCGTGGAAGTGTGTCCAGTCGCGGCGACCTATCACCGCGAAGATGGGTTGGTGATGATGGATTATGATATATGCATTGGCTGCCGCTACTGCCAAACCGCCTGTCCCTATGGCGCACGGGTCTTTAATTGGACTGACCGCGAAGCTGATGCCAATACCCGCGCCCCTGATTGGGGTAGACCGGAAGTGCCGCGTCGTCCGCGCGGCGTCGTCGAAAAATGTACATTTTGCGTGCATCGTATTGATGCCGGACTCGCCAATGGCAAAATGCCCGGCGTTGACCCAGAAGCGACGCCCGCTTGCGTGAATATTTGCCCGGTTCAAGCTCGTTTTTTTGGCGACCTGAACGACCCTAACAGTGCTGTTTCGCAAATTATCGCCACAACGCCCACCTTGCGACTGAGCGAAGATTTGGGAACAGACCCATCTGTGTATTATATCCCACCGAAAGGAATGCTCGCATGACTGCTATCACCCAACCGCGTGCCACGCCTGCGGTACAGCGTGCGCCCCGCATTCGTGTTTTTTGGCTGTG
>JALHOR010000100.1:0-17740 GCA_022842885.1 Anaerolineae bacterium | reverse complement strand
TGGCTGTGGATGGCACTTTTGATTGTCATGCTCAGTATTGGGTTAGTCTCTGGCATTCACGTTTTGATAAATGGCTTGGGCGTCACCAATCTGACGAACAGCTTGCCGTGGGGCTTGTGGATTACCGTTGATTTATCTTCGATTGCCTTTGGTGCTGGCGCGTTTACCTTATCTGCGGCGGTGTATATCTTTGGGCTAAAGCGGTACGAAACCATTGCGCGTGCGGCTGTTTTAGTCGGTTTTTTGGGCTATTCGTCGGCAATGTTGGCACTTTTTATGGATATTGGTCGCCCAGACCGGTTTTATCATCCGATGATTTACTGGAATGTGCATTCGGTCTTGTGGGAAATTACGTTGTGCGTCATGTTGTATACGACGGTGCTGATTTTAGAATTACTGCCCGTCGTCATCGAAAGTACCCGACTGAAAAATTATCCGTTTTTAGTGCGCTTCAGCCATGCCCTGCATAATATCATGCCTCTCGTGGCATTTGCCGGGATGGGCTTATCGCTGCTGCACCAATCTTCACTCGGCGCAACCTATGGCATCCTCACGGCGCGTCCAGTGTGGTATTCACCCGCCGCACCTGTATTATTTATCCTGTCGGCGATTGCGGGCGGCATCTCGATGACGCTGCTTGTAACCTTGATGGCAAGTTTGCTCACCGGGCGGCAGTTGATTCCGGCAGATATTTATCATGGGGTAGCACGGCTAATTGGCTTTGCCTGCTTGGCATATCTGTATCTAAAGTTATGGTCATGGGCAGCCACCAATTATTACAGCCATGTGCCAGAGCAGCACTTGGGCATGGAAATTCTGGCAGAGCATACGCCCTATAATTACACGTTCTGGTTTGGCGAAGTGATTTTCGGCGCATTAGTGCCAGCGATTATCATGCTGTGGCAACGCTTACGCAATAATCCCTATGTGGTTATGACAGGGGCATTCATGGTCATTGCCGGCTTGGTGATTAACCGTTGGAACGTGACGCTCTCTGGTTTCGTCATTCCGTTGGATTGGTCGCCGGGCGTGCGCGAGATGACCACTGTGCAAACCTATACCCCCTCCATACCCGAATGGGGTGTTGCTATTGGCATTGTGGCGTATAGTTGGTTCGCCTTCACTTTGGCAGTCCGCTTCCTGAAGATTTACCCGCATGTGGATGGGGAAACCGAGCAGCATCCATAATCTGATTTTCATCTGGGAAGGCAAAAACCTTCCCAGATTTTTTCTTGCCCCAATTAATCAAATCCTGATTAGATTTTCCCCCGGTTTGTGTGTAAAATGCAACGCCGACAAAAATTTTGCTTTTCTTTGTAGGAGGGCGTGACCTTGCAAATCGTGACGTTTACGCGCAGTACCCCCGATACTGCCGCGAAGGTGGAAGTCAACAGTAGCGGCGTCGTGACATGGGGCGATGCTGCCACTGTTGTTAATCCTTGGGATGAATACTCTTTAGAAGAAGCTATCGTGCAGGCGAAAAATACTGGCGGCAAAGCGACTGTGATTGCCATCGGTCCCGAAATGCACAATGAGGCGCTCAAACACAGCATTGCCATGGGCTTGGATGAGGCAGTGCGCGTGCAGGCAGATGACCTCGATATGACCGACAGCCTTGGTTGGGCGACGTTGGCTGCTGCTGCTGTGCAGAAAATGGGCAACGCCGAACTGGTTATCTTTGGCAAAGAGAGCATTGATGTTGCCACTGACCAGCAGGTGTATCAGACGGCACGTAAACTCGGCTGGACGATGCTCAGTTATGTATCGAAGATTTTGGCAATTGATACCGCCAATAAGACTATCAAAGTGGAAAAAGTGCTGGAACAAGGCAAGCAGATTATCACGGTCAAATTGCCTGTCGTCATCAGCGTCATGAAGGGCATCAACGAACCGCGCTATCCGTCGTTCATTGGTATTCGCAAAGCCTCCAAAGCGGTGATTCCGGTGTGGACACCCGGCGATTTGGGTGTGTCGCTGCCGGGCAAAACCAGCGAATTGGTGGCGTATCACAATCTGCCTGCCCGCGCTGTGCAGACCGAAATTATTACAGGCGAAAGCGTGCAGGAAAAAGCCGCAAAATTGGTGGATAAACTGCTGGAGGAAAAAGTATTATGAGCGTGTTTGTGTGGGTAGAAACCTTTGAAGGCGCGATGAATCCTTCCAGCCGCGAAGCCTTGGCAGCGGGCAAAACCTTGGCAGATGGCTTGGGCGTTGGTGTCACGGCGCTGGTCTTTGGCGGTAATGCTGCCGCTATCGCCAATGAAGCCGGGCAGTATGGCGCGACGACTGCCGTGATTTGCGACGATGCCACATTGAACGATTTTCGGCTAGAACCGTATGCCGCTTTGTTGACCAAACTGGTGCAAGACCACAGCCCCAAAGTGGTGCTTGCCGTTGCCACCAATCGCGGGCGTGAATTAGTCGCCTCATCAGCGGCAGATACCAATTCCGGCATGATTGCCGAAGCCATTGAACTCGGTTTAGATGGCGAAGCGGTGGTCGCTACCAAAGCGGCGTATGCTGGCAAAGTCTTGGGCAAAATGGCGCTGCGCGGCACTGGCACAAAATTTGTGACCATTCGCGGGCGGGCATTCAAACCGCAGGAACAAAATACGAGTGCCTCTATCACTGTGACGACTGTTGCCGCGGTGCTGACGGAAGATGCCATCGCCAGCAAAATTGAAAGTTTTGAGCAGGAAGTCGGCAAAGTCAATCTGAGCGATGCCGCGATTATCGTCAGCGGTGGGCGCGGCATTGCCAATAACCCCAAAAATGCCCCGGCAGATGCCGGCGATGCCACCATCTGGAAAGCCAAAGATGGCTTTGCGACGGTCATCACGCCGCTGGCAGAGATGTTAGGCGCAGCCGTCGGCGCAAGTCGGGCAGCGGTGGATGCTGGCTTTATCCCCTATGACCATCAGGTGGGGCAAACGGGTAAAGTCGTCAATCCCGATTTGTACATTGCCTGTGCCATCAGCGGCGCGATTCAGCACCAAGCCGGGATGCGAAATAGCAAACTCATCGTCGCCATTAACAAAGATGGCGATGCTCCGATTTTTAAATTGGCACGCTATGGCGTCGTGGAAGATGTTTATAATTTCGTCCCGGCATTAACCGAAGAACTGAAAAAACGCCTAGGCAAGTAATCCTCATCCTTTGTCAAAAAATGGGCATGGTGCATCATGCCCATTTTTATCCCCAATTGGTCTATGCCTGTGCTTGCGTTGCTGGCAAACCTGTACCATCATGATGCATAATCACATCATTCTTCACAGGATTTCATCATGCCCAAAATTGGTATTTTGGCGCTGCAAGGCGCATTTATCGAACATCAAAAAATGCTGGATACCGTTGGGGCAGAGACCACACAAGTGCGACTGCCCGATGATTTACAAGACTTGGATGGCTTGGTTATTCCGGGGGGCGAAAGCACCACCATCGGCAAATTGGCAACCCAATATGGCTTGATTGCCCCCCTGCGCGAGTTTGCCCGCAGCAAACCGACTTGGGGTACCTGCGCGGGTTTAATTTTCTTGGCGAAAGACATTGGCATCGAAGCCCAGCCTATTTTAGGGCTGATGGATATTCAAGTGAATCGCAATGCTTTTGGGCGACAGGTAGACAGTTTTGAAATTCCCCTTATCATCAAAGGTATCGCTGAAGATGCGCCGTTCCCTGCCGTCTTTATCCGCGCCCCAATGGTCACACACGCCCAACCGACTGTAACGGTGTTGGCGACCTTGCCGAAGGGTGGGATTGTGGCGGTGCAGCAGCAGCATTTATTAGGGACAGCTTTTCACCCAGAATTAACGGACGATTTGCGATTTCACGAGTATTTTTATGATATGGTGAAAAGCAATTTAGCATAATACTGTGAGGTCAAAGACACGCCATGTCAGACGTAATTCACAACCCCCGTCTTCTTAGCGTTCCTGATGATGATTTTGGGGACGGCGAAGATGATTTGTCTTATGAAGAACTGCAAGAACAAGAACTCGACGAAGACGAAGACGCCGAACCGGATGTCTATGCCAAATCGGACGAGATTGATGACGACGAATTTGATGCCGACGAAGAAAGCGAAGTCGAAGTCGAAAACGATGACTATTCATACTTGGATGATGTCGAAGAAGATGAAGACGGTTTCATCCGGGATGATGGTTACGACGATGATGATGACGATGACTGGTTCGACGAGGATGATGAGGACGACGACTACGATTTATACGGCGATGATGATGATTAAGCCGTGAACCAAGCATATCCTCTGGGTGATTAAGAACCTGTCCAAACAATACAATGTTCGGTAGGGGCAAGGTACGCCTTGCCCCAGAATTTACAGGTCTATAATACTATGCCAATTGCCGCCAGAATGAGCGCCAATAGACTGCAAATCAAGACGCCTTTGGCATAATTCACCACTTCTTGTTTAATTTTATCGGACTTATTTTTACTTTAGTCTGGTCTAAAAATTAATCAACAAGGGGTGAATATCGTTTATAGGTTTTTTATTTTTCGCGCATGGGGGACTGGCTGATAGATGAGGGCGGTGTAATCGCATAAACGGCAAATTGGGCGATATGGGTTTCCAGAAACACCTCAAAATGGGCGGCACGTAAACCCGCCAACCATTCCTCAACATTTTCCCAAGTAGGGGCAACCAAATAGCGTGTTCCGGTTTCTGAGAGCGCCAAAGCCCCCTGCACTAAGGCTTGGGGCGTGGGGAAATGAACGCGGCGTTTGTTCGTCCATTGCCCCAGATAATAGCCCAACTGCCAACCCAACCAGCGGTCATAAATCACAGTGGCAACGGGTTTCGTATTCAGATAATCCGCTAATTCATCTATACCTGTATAGCGCCCTCTATCGCTGCCAATAGGCAAAGGCGTCATGATTGCCGCATAAAATAATGCCAGCATCAGCAGCATTTTTCCGAATGCTAAAAGCCGATAATTCGCTTTCGTGCGAACAATTTGGCTCATGTTCAGCTTGCGGGAAAAGTATGATGTTGTAGGGTCGAGGCATGCCTCGACCTCGACCCTACGGAAAATCAATCGTTTTGAATTTGAACCAACAATTTTTGTGCTAGGGACTAACAAAATTAGCCCCGGCAGCAATAACAACCAATAACGGTCATATAAATTAAGCGTCGTTACCAGATGCAGCCCTACATAACCCACTAGCCAAACGCCGATGAGAATTTTCACCTGATTTTTTTGGCTGATGAGTCCGAGCAGTATCCCTATCAAAATAATGCTGGTGGTGATGGCATTGCCTATCAGCCATTGGGCAGCTTGCCAAAACACTGCCCAGCGTGCCGGAATATCGCTTAATTCAGAAAATAGGGTGGCATGACTATTGTTGATTGCCCCTAATACAAAAACGCTGGTCTCTGGGCGCAGCGTATCCCACAGCCATAACAATCCCCCCCCTAACAAAGCCGTGAACAACCAGCGGCATAGAGAAAAAAAGGCTAGGCTCATGTTCAGATTGTGTAAAAAGTGCTTATTTGTAGGGACACGGCATGCCGTGTCCCTATGGAAAGTTATTCGTTTTGAACCAAAATGCTGGAACATTAAAATCAATGGCACAAAAAAAATAGCTTGGGGTTTGGCGGCAACTGCCAGCATAAAAGTGATGCCACTCCACATAGGGCGCTTATGCCAAGCAAATAACAGCGCCAGCAAACTGCATAACATCATCGGCATATCGGTGAAGGCAGTCGGGCTAAATGCCAGCATATAGGGCGATAGTGCCAACCATAGCCCGGTCATGATGGCATGGCGTGGCACACCATATAGCCCATATGCCAAGCGCATCAGCACTGCCACACATACCACCCCCACCAAAACGCCCGTGATACGCGCTGCAAATTCCCCTTTATGGGCATCCAGATACAACACGCCGTTCGGGTCAGTATCTATGGCAAAACTGATTAATGCCGCTGCATTGAAATAAATGGTCAGCGGCGGTTTATCCAATGCTCCCTGCAACCACCCATCGCCATTTACGGCGGCGTTGCGGGCAAAGGTCATATAAAACGCTTCGTCGGGGTGAAAACGCTCGTATTGGGACAATGCGTATAAGTTGAGGATAAAAGATAAGAGGAGAACCGCTACGCTCGCCAGCCCGTCAGCTTTCAATGTTTTGCGCTTTTAACAGAAATGCTGCCATCTTCCCTAAGAAAACAGACAGAGTACGCCATGTCTCTACGAAAAATAACAGTTAGTCGTATTCCGTGAATTTTAAACGTTCTACTTATGACCAAATCGCCGCTGCAAATACTCCAGCGCCACCCGGTCTAACATGTCGGGATGTTCATCAAGTGTCCAACGTTCTTCCAAATTTTCATTGCCCACCAGTGACCAAAATGCCTGTTGGGTTACAGCATCCCAAATGCCATTGATTTCGCCGCCCCAGTAGCCTTGCGTGGTCAGCATTTTTTGCAATTCGCGTGCCAATGCCTCATCAATTTTTAGCAAATCTTCTGGCTTGGGTGTGCCGAAAAACAGATGATGTGTCGCTACTAAATCGCGCAATTTTTTTACAGGCTGGTCATCATCATCCACACGCAAATCAAGATAATGGTCATTATCAGCGCCATATCCCCCGTTAGGGCGCAGCACCAACACCGCCGCCGACTGCCTGCCGCGTTTATCGCCCCCGGCAGTTTCACCCGCCGCCAATGCCGCCACGAGCCGGTCTGCTAATTCGCCGCTGGCACTTAAATACGTTTCTGCCATCACGTCTAACACCGTCGCATTTGCCAGAATATTGCCTTGGCAAGTAAAACCTTCGCCAGTTTTATGCCCCGCCCAACTATGACACTCTTTGCCTGTGAACGCGGCACTGCGTCCGTGAGCATCCACAATACCCACTTGGCGTTTTTCGCGCCCGGCATCTTGCTCTAGCAATAGTGCCAAGGTATCAACGGCACTGGTGCCGGTTTTCATCAATGCCAGCCCATCGGGTCCAAAACTAACTTTGGCATACGATTGGGTAGCGACGGCGCCAACGCCAGCTTGCACATGAGGGACGACTGCCCCGGCTGCTAGAAATTTACTGGCAACAGCTACGCCCCACGCATTTTCGCTGGCATCATAGGCTACAATAGAAAATGTCATGATTGTATCCACTATCACTGCTTGGATGATGCGTCAGATTGTACCATACACCGGGCTAAAAGAGGCTGTAAAAACTAACGCAACAGATGATTACTAGACTTACCACTTAGAAATAGGTAGCATTGGCAACATACTCAAAATTTGGGAGGTCATGATGGCACAACCCCTTCGCAAGCCTACTTCGCTCACGCAATTGCTGCTGTGGATCGTCATTGCTGGCATGGCACTTTATACCGCATTTGCAGCATTTCGGATGATAACCATCACATTGGCAGATGCTGGCAATATTGATTTTCACTCCTATTGGTATGACGGCGTGTTATTCCGCTATGGCATCAATACGTTTGAGCGCCACCTTAACCAAACCCCACCCCCCTTAATCGAATACATTGGGGGCATCAAAGATAATGTTCCGACTATTGAGACGCTGAATATTGCTCCGGCAAACCCGGCGCTTGGCGTCATCTTTTTTTCAATTTTGGGCAATTTCCACTGGGATACTGCCAAAGTGCTGTGGCTCATTATAGATTTAATAGCGATGGTGGCAGTGCCGATTTTGCTCTTTCAACTGCTTCCCCAAAAACCACCGCTAGGGCGCATCGGTAAAATTTTTATCTTTCTTATCTTCTTCACCATGCTGCCAGTGCGGATTTGTGTAGGGAATGGGCAGTTGCCGCTGGTAACACTGTGCTTGATGCTGCTAACTATCCTACTCGTGCGGCGCAATCAAGAAATTTTAGCGGGTGTTGTGCTGGCAGCAGCGATGGTCAAATTTTCAGTAGGGACAGCCGTAGTCTTATATTTGTTGTATCGCTTTAAGTGGAAAGCCGTTGTCATCGGTTTGGCGTTGCATATCATCGGGTTTGTGGTGTACGGATTAGCCACACAAACACCCCTAGATACGTTGTTTACCGAGCATATTGGGGTGCTGCTGCTGTGGCGTATTGATATTGGTAAAACAGGCGTCTCGGTCGCCAGTTTGCTGCCGAATGAAGGTATCTTTAAAACCGGGTCGCTGCTGTTGATGACCGCCATTACCGGGTTGGCACTGGCACGCTGGTATCGCCCCTTAAGCCGCATTCCCGAAGCCAACAAATCCTTAATTTGGTTAGCGATTTTCAGCCTGATGACGCTGTATATCACGTTGGCAATTTACCACAGCTATTATGATAGCTTGATAGTGATTGCCTCATTTGCAGTCATCATTTATGTGATAAACCATGCTGACCGATTGGCATTATCTCGACCTCAAAGCCTTTTTCTGCAAGCATTTGCGGTTATCAGTGTCATCATCTTTAATTCGCCGGGCGAGACAATTGGCGGCTTTTTGTTCGGCAGAGAAAACATGGATGTGTGGCGCAACTTTAACGATATTACTGGCACTATCATTCTGATTATCGCCTATGGGATTTTGTTGTGGCTCATCAATCGCTTGGTGATGCGCCCACAACCTATGACCACCGAAGCCCTATAACCCTATGCTGATTTTACGTGGGGGAGCGTTTCAAAATGCTCCTCCATAACACGTCTCAAAAATAAAGTCTCTATGGATGCTTATGAAAAACTCATTGGAACAGGCACAACTTTTATGCGAAAAAGGCTGGCAATTTCATCAAAAGAGCGATTTTGATGCCGCCTTACGCACGTATGCTTCGGCGTTGCGGTTGTTCCCCGAATTTGAACAGGTCTATATTAACCGTGCTGATATTTATATTCGGCGCGGACAATTTGAGAAGGCGATTGAAGATTGCACGACGGTGATTCGGCTGAACCCAGAACATTTTCACGCTTATAACAATCGCGGGATTGCCTACCAACGCCTGAATCAACAGCAGCACGCTTTAGCCGATTTTCTGGAAGCGGTGCGGCTAAAACCGCAGGACTCTTCCGGCTATATTAACCGTGCCAGCGCCCGGCTGATGCTGAATGAATACGAAAATGCGATTGCGGATTGCACCAAAGCCATCGCCCTGAAACCCGATGCCTTTATGGCATATGGCAATCGTGGGTATGCTTACTTGGAATTAAAACAATATCCCAAAGCCAAAGCGGATTTTGAAACCGCTGTGCGATTAGCGCCTTTTAACATGGGGGCGTTATATGCTTTAGGGATTGCCCATTATGAGTTGGAAGATTATGAGGCGGCACTGGCATGTTTTAACAAGACGATTCTCGCCCAACACAATTTACCGAGCAGCTATAACATGCGGGCGGTCGTGCGCCATCATCAGCATCGTTTTGATTTGGCGCTGAACGATTATGCTGAGGCACTCAAACTAGCACCTCATTCCCCCTCCATTTATACCAATCGTGGCGTGTTATTTGCAGCGCAGCGCCAATTAGATGCCGCCTTAGCTGACCAAAATCGGGCGTTAGAAATCGAACAAACGGCAGGTGGGTATTGCAATCGAGCAGTGGTGCAAGTCTTGCTGGGTAACTTGGCGTCAGCGCAGGCAGATTGTGAAGAAGCGATACAGCGGGATGCCAAACTGCCCGGCAGTTTTGGCGCACGCGGGCAGATTCATTTTTTGCGCGGCGATTTTGGGGCAGCATTAGCAGATTTTAAACAAGAACAAACGCTCAATTATGCGGGCAATCTGCGCCCATTAGCAGCGCAAGCAGTTACATTGTATGCCGCTGGCGAAACGGCTGAAGGGCTGGCATTGTGGCGTTCACTGGCGCAAAAAGACGCGCATTATCACGATATGGCGTGGCTGCGTGATGAATTTTTATGGTCAGAGGCGCTGCTGCAAGTGGTGGAGCAACTGGTAAAAGCCATATAAGCCGGATGTTTTGGGCATCCGGCTATCGTTCACATTATCGTAAAACTGCCGCTATCGTGTTACACGCCGGGCAAGTGCCATCCGGGCGCACAATCGCATAGCCTGCTTGGGGGTCATCCGCGAAGGTGGTGCTGTCTACATTCCAAATGATGAACAACCGCACGATACCACTGGTACGCGCAATTCGCACGGCGCTTGCCAACCATTCAGCTTGTTCTGCCACCGAATTACCGGCTGCCCATGCAAAACCACCGGGAAGCTGTCCATAGCCTTCGCCCGTCAAGTACCCAATTTCAGTGAAGCACAAAGGTTTGCCGGGGAAAGTACGCGAATACAAATTCACCATGCCCGGATAATACCACGAGTAATGTCCGGCACTGCCCACCGGCGCACCCGATGCTTGGGTCGGCGGGATGATGCCCGAATTATAGTGAATGCCCACGCAGTCCATAAAATTACGAGCGCCTGCGGCAGCCATCGCCGCGATGAAGCGGTCATCATCACAATTGTTGACAGTGCAACCGCCAAAAGCGCCTGTCGGTGCTGGTGCGCCGCTGACTACCAACGTATTCGGATTGCGCGATTTAATGGCTTGATACGCCGCACTCAACATCTGGGTATATTGCGCCCCGCTAATCAGCCCGGCGGGCCATTCGCGGTCAATATTGATTTCGTTCCAGACTTCGATGCCATCTGCCCCTAATGCCGCCACACCGCCTAAGAACGTGGCAAAATCCTGATAGTATTGGGTCGGATTGGCTGCCAATTGGTTCTTATCGCCGACAACACCCAACAAAATACGGAAACCGCGACTCTTGGCATCGTTAATCAAACCCGCAGCATCATTGGGGTTTTGCCCTTGCGTATAGCGGAATTGTTTCTTGACCCATGTCATGCCCGTATTCCGCATCAAATCCGAATAGTTGAAGGTGATAGCGTGTCCACCCAATTCAAATCCGGTAATCGGCGCGGTATTGGGCGGCGGGGTTGTGCCACCACCCGAAGTTGGCGGGGTTGTGACCGGTGGCGGAGTCGTGCCACCTGCTGGAATTTTTAAGACTTGTCCGGGGTAAATCAGGTTAGGGTTCGCCAGATTATTGGCGGCGGCAATCGCGGTAAAAGTCGTGCCGAAGCGTGCCGCAATGCGCCCTAAACTATCGCCACGCGCTACGGTATACGTGGTTTGACCTGTGGCAGGTGGTGGCGTCGGTGTGGCACCAGCCGGTGGCGGTGTGGTCGTGGGCGGCGGGGTCGTGCCACCTGCTGGAATTTTCAACACTTGCCCCACAAAAATTAAATTGGGGTTGCTAATACTATTGGCAGATGCCAATGCTGACATCGAAACATTGTACTTTAGCGAAATTCGGTATAAATTTTCGCCCGGTGCTACGGTATGTGTTTGCTGTTGGGCATAGACGACCACACTGACTGCCAACAGCAGCAGCACGATGCCTATCCCCCGCACGAACCGGCTCATAAAAGTTTCTCCTGATCTATTGCAGGTTAATAAACAGCTACTTTAATGATGTTTATTGTAACATGAGCAATGAAATCTTGCTTGTTATTGTCCTAATTTCTTTGCCGTCTATGCTATTGACGTATCTGCCAATTTTAAGGTTCCCCATAGTACCCATAGCCCACACAAACACAACCGACTTATAATGCGATTGAAATGTACCATGAATACGATTGGGGTATGGTATGGCAATCACCCTTCTAACTCATAAACGAATTGTTCTGGCGGTGACGGGCAGCATCGCGGTCTATAAAGCGGTTGACCTTGCCAGCAAATTAACACAGGCGGGCGCACTGGTAGATGTCATCATGACCGATGCGGCGCAGCAGTTTGTTACGCCTTTAACGTTTCAATCAGTCACGGGGCGTCCAGTCTACACTGACTTATGGCAAACCGATAACAGCGGCGGTTTACCCACCCACATCGCCCACGTCGGTTTAGGCGAAGGCGCAGATTTATTGGCGGTGATTCCAGCGACCGCCAATACGATTGCTAAATTGGCATTCGGTTTCGCTGATGATGTCCTGAGCGTAACGGCTTTAGCGGCTCGCTGCCCGTTGTTAATTGTGCCTGCGATGGATGGTGGCATGTATTCACATCAGGCAGTACAGGCAAATTTAGGCACGCTTGCCATGCGCGGCGCTTATATCATTGAACCCGAAGAAGGACGTTTTGCATCTGGTTTGGTAGGCAAAGGACGCTTGCCCGAAACACCCACGCTTATCGGGCATATCCGGCGCTGTTTGGCGCAGCAGCACGGCAGTTTGTTGAATCGGCATGTGGTCATTACCGCCGGGGGAACACGCGAAGCGATTGACCCAGTGCGATTCGTCTCGAATCATTCATCGGGTAAACAAGGGTATGCCCTAGCACAAGCCGCGATAGATGCCGGCGCCATCGTCACGTTGATTAGCACGGTCAATTTGCCTACGCCCATCGGCACAACACTGATACCCGTCAACAGCGCCCAAGAAATGCAAGCCGCCGTTTTAGAAACATGCCAACATGCCGATGCTCTCATTATGGCAGCCGCCGTTGCCGATTTTCGCCCAGCGACAGTTGCTGACCAGAAAATTAAGAAAAAAGAGGATACAGAAGGGCTAACCGTCGAGATGACGCGCAACCCGGATATTTTGCTCTCGGTCAAGCAGCGGCGCGAAGAACTTCATCTGCCGCGTGTGGTGGTCGGTTTCGCTGCCGAAAGTGAACATTTGCTGGACAATGCCCAGAGCAAATTGCAGCGCAAAGCCTTAGATTTGCTGGTGGCGAATGACATCACTGCTACCGATGCGGGCTTCGGTTCGGATGATAACCGCGTGGTGATTTTGGACAAAGACGGTGGCACACAACGGTTAGAGTTGCAATCCAAAGAGCGCGTCTCTGAAATCATTATCGAGCGCGTGGCAACATTGTTGTGATATTCAATTTTATTCTTCGCCCGCGCTTCGCATGATGTCGCGGGCGGCATCCATCAACAATTCCCGCCGATTTTCTTCGACACTGCGGCTGACGAGAAAACGCTCTAGCAGTTGTTCGTGGGTGAGTCCTTCTGGGCTTGCCCCCAACCGCATTCTATCGGGATGTTCGACTTCGCGTTTAATGGCGGCAATATGGAAAACACCCGCCTGCTGCAACACATCGCGGATGCGCGTATCATTGAGCGCGGGGTTATTTTCGGGCATCAGTTGGACAAAAATTCGTACAATCGCACCATTCAAATCATATTGTTTCAGTTTTGCCAAAACGGTTTGGGTGGGCTGATTGTCTTTACGACAGTCCAAGCGTAGCGTGACCATCGGACGTGCTTGCACCGGAATAAATTGCCAAGTGGTTTGATAGCGTGCCATCTCCAACCAGCAAAAGCCTTTGGTATCGCCTTCTTCGCCAAAATCAATGCGTTCTAAACTGCCACTGTAAACGAGTGGCGGCACACCGGGGCGTTTTTCCGTCAAATTTTGGTGCTTATGAATATGCCCCAATGCCACATAATCCCAGCGCGGGTCTGCCAGCAAGCCGGGCGATACCTGCACATCGCGCCCTAACATCACGCTGCGTTCACTGCCCAGCAGCGCACCCCGCACGGTAAAATGCGCTGTCAGCAAACGCGGAATATCTTCGCTGCCCGCTAACACATCAGCTTCTGCTGCCATATTTTCCAGAATATGCGCCAGTTCATTTTCGAGCAGTTCATCCGTTTCCCGAATCGTAATGCCGGTGGTGCGAATTTCTTGCATCAGCCGCGCCCGAATCGGGTAAGGCGCAGCACCCACGATGACATCGCCGCGTTTAGTCGTTATCCGTTTGACTTCATAATCGTCGGCAACCCACACATTCGGCACTGCCAGCGTGTCATAAATTTCGATGCTAGAGGCTTTGAGCGCCGATGGCGGCAAATCATGATTGCCCACCAAGAGAACGACGGGCGCAAGTGCGCTCAAATCACGGACACGCCACGCAAATTCGCGCTGAAATGTGGGGTTTGGAGTGCGCGTCTTGAAGGCGTCCCCTGCAAAAATGACTAAATCTACATCGTGGTCACGGGCGTAAGCCACCATTTCATCCATGCGGCGCAAAAAATCCACCACGCGGCTACTGAGTCCCGTTTCAGCATCCGTTTTGCCATAATTTTCCATGCCGATATGCACATCGGCAAAGTGTAAGACACGCACCGGGTTGGTCATTTATTCGCTCTCAGGTGTGGGCTGCAAGTGTTCCGGCAAGGTTTCGCCTGCGTAGCGCAAAATCATCTGTTCACGCGGAATGCCTGCCCGTAGTAATTCTTGATATAGCGGTCTATCGGTAATGTCTTCGTCAATCACAATCAGGTTATCCAAAAGACGGACGGATATGGTGATAGAGGGTTTGCGTTCTGTCGGATGCGTTTCGTCTGGTACGGTGATAATGGTATAAATTTGTTTTTCAGTATCTTTTAGAAAAAACCCTTGTTCGCGCCAATAAATCACTTGATTATATTGGGCAATGGTATCACGGACGAGTGCTGCCAATGAGTCTATGATGTAATCATCTAAGCGCGGCATTTATTCGCTCTCAGGTGTAGACTGTAAATGTGCCGGCAAGGTTTCGCCTGTGTAGCGCAAAACAATTTGCTCACGCGGAATACCCGCCCGCAGTAATTCCTGATACAGCGGTCTATCGGTTGTATCCACATCAATCACAACCAAATCAGTGATAACCCGCGCCAACAGCATTAAGCGCGGCGCTTTTAACGAAGGATGGTCATCATCGGGGACAATCATAATCGTATAAATAGCTTGATGTGTATCTTTTAGATAATAACTTTTATCTTTATAACCTTCAGCATCGTCATATTCCGCCACCAAATGTGCGACTAAATCGCCTAACGTTTCCATTACTCGATCCATTTGACAATTGCCTCCGCTTCTAAATTAACAATGATGAGGCGTACCTGATATTTTGTGATAAGCCGTTGAACAGCCCCATCAAATTCACGCTGATAAATATGGTCAGGGATAACCAGATATAACTGTGTTTTGTCTTCAATCCCGTCAAGAATGACTTGATAAAAGAGATACTGTCCTATGGCAGCATAGAATTCGCTAGAAAAAACACCTGTTTCTGGGAAACATTTGACTTCTGCCAATAAAGTTTGTTGGCTTGTCCCATTTACTTGTTTTTCAGCACGAATATCAATAAAAATATCGCGCTCTGGCGAACTAATACGCCGCGATTTCTTCACCTGCCAATCGTCTTTTTGCAACGCCCGTACCACTTGGTTATGACAATCATCTAAGCGTGGCATTATTGCACCCTCCTAATCAACATATATTCTACCATAACCCTGCTTTATGCAGCCTGCATGGTACAATCGGTGCATCAAAAAATAAGCATACGAAAAGGATTTTTCCAAATGGATTTTACGATACCGGGGCATGTGCAAGATATTGTGCATCGGGTGCGGCAGTTTGTGGATGATGTCGTCATTCCGGTGGAGCAGACCTTATTAAAAGAAGGGCGTGACATTACAAAAGCTGAAGTGCTGGAACTGCGCGAACTGGCGAAAGCCGCGGGCATCTTCGCACCGACCATGCCCAAAGATTTGGGCGGCATGGGCTTGAATATTATGGAATGGGTACCCGTGTTGGAAACTGCTGGACGCAGTTTATTGGGTCCGTTGGCGCTGCACTGTTCCGCGCCGGATGAAGGCAACCTGCACACCTTGCATTTGTTCGCTAACGAAGACCAGCATGAACAGTATTTGCGCCCATTAGCAGCGGGCGGCATTTTCAGCGGCTTTAGCATGACCGAACCGCCACCCGGTGCCGGCAGTGACCCGACGATGATTCAAACCACCGCCGTGCGCGATGGTGATGAATGGGTCATCAATGGGCATAAATGGTTCACCTCCAATGGCGAAGTTGCCGATTTTCTGATTATTTTTGCGCGGACGAATATGGAGGTTTCGCCGCATAAAGGCTGTTCGATTTTTCTAGCACCGATTGATACCCCCGGCATTCGCATGGTACGCGATATGGCGACGATGGGTGTCAAAGATTTTGGCGGGCATCCTGAAATTCGTTATGAGAATGTGCGCGTTCCTCACAGCGCCATGTTGGGCGAAGAAGGGCAAGGCTTCGCTATCACACAGGCACGCTTGGGTCCGGCACGGTTGACGCATTGTATGCGCTGGACAGGCATTGCCCAACGCGCCTTAGAAATTGCCGCGCAATATGCCGCCACTCGTGAAGCCTTCGGCAAAAAATTGGTCGAGCATCAATCTATGGGTTTCATGTTGGCAGATAGCGAGATGGAACTGCACGCCGGACGCCTGATGATGCAGCACGCGGCATGGCTGCTGCACAATGGCGAACAAGCCCGCAGCGAAGCCTCAATGGCGAAGGTGTTTATCAGCGAGAGCATCAATCGTGTGCTTGACCGCGCCGTGCAGATGTGCGGCGGCACGGGCATTAGCCGCGATTTGCCATTGAGCCTATGGTACGAAAAAGCGCGAGCTTTCCGTATTTATGACGGCGCATCAGAAGTGCATCGCATGGTGGCAGCACGGCAAGTCGTGAAAAAATATACGCAGCAAGCCGCCAAACCCGCTGCTGCTGATTAGGCTAAATCGCAGTTTAACCGCCAAAGCACTAAAAACACCAAATTTGAATATAAAAAATCATCTTGGCGTCCTTGGTGTCTTGGCGGTTTAATCGAAAACTTTTCATGGATTTACTTCTGCGCCGCAGCGGTTAATGACTTGCATTAAATTCCTTCGCAAACAACTCGCAAAACCCTTTCATACGCGCTACAATTTAGTTTTATACATGCTGCTAACCACTATTAACCTGCGTTGAATTTCGCTTGACTCGTGACAACCGCTGTGTTAATCTGTGTTTACGCGGCTATTGCTCCAATTATCACAAATAGGTTGACCAATGGCATTAGAACAATTTGCCCCGGCTGGGGTCATGATTATTATCGCCACTATCTTGGCGTTTATTATTTTGGTGATTTCGCGCATTTTCGGTCCGCATCGCCCCACATTTCGTAAAAATGCTCCCTATGAAAGCGGCATGAAGCCGATTGGTCCCGCGCAGCGGCGCGTGCCAGTGCGGTTTTATCTGGTCGCGGTGTTGTTCATTATTTTTGATGTTGAAGTAATTTTCTTTTTGCCTTGGGCAGTTGCCATGCGTGATTTGGGTGTGTATGGCTTGATTGTGATGGGCGTGTTTACGTTGATGTTGATTGTGGGTTTCATCTACGAATGGAAGAAGGGAGCGTTGGAATGGGAGTAAGTTCAAAGTTAGGGAATCTGGGTATCGTCACGACAACGCTGGAAACTGCGGTCAATTGGGGACGCACGGGCGCCATGTGGCCCTTGTTGTTTGGGTTGGCGTGCTGCGCCATTGAGATGATGAGTACGCAAGCCTCCGATTATGATTTATCGCGCTTTGGGATGGAACTCAATCGTGCTAGCCCACGTCAAAGCGATTTGATTATTGTTGCCGGGCGTGTAACGCGCAAAATGGCACCCGTCGTCCGCCAATTGTATGACCAAATGGCAGACCCCAAATGGGTGATCAGCATGGGGGACTGCGCTTCTTGCGGTGGCGTGTATAACAATTATGCCATCGTGCAAGGCGTGGATGAAATTATTCCGGTGGATGTGTATGTGGCAGGTTGCCCGCCACGCCCGGAACAACTCATTCATGGTATCCTGACGCTGCATGAAAAAATAAAGACTGAACGCATCAAGGACTGGGCATAACATGCAAATTCCTCCTGCTTTAGACCCGGTAAAAGCCGTGCGCGACAAATTTGCCGATGCTGTGCTGCAC
>JALHOR010000099.1 GCA_022842885.1 Anaerolineae bacterium | reverse complement strand
CAAGCCAACACTGCTATAATCTCTTTCATGGGATTCTCAGTTCCTGGACTGTTAGAGACTATCCACTTTACTGAGAATGCCCCTTTCCGCTAGATGCGCTTTTGGCGAAGGTATTGTTATATCAAAATCGGGCATCAACAACACGCCCGATTTGATTATCTAACCCTATTTACTGTGCCATGCCTTCGGCATCACACGAATTATAAGTTGCACCGACAATCACCTGATAATCGAATTGGCGATTCGCATCCGGCGCGATGCTAATATTGGGTTGTTGCACGTTCAAAAGTTGGCTCAAACTGCCTGCCAAACTGCTCTTGTCATCGCCAACGAGGTCTACCAACAGCGAATCCCCATACGCCGTGTTATCAGCAGTACCAGCAGGATAGGCGTTATAGCCTTCTTCACGCAAGAATGCTGCGGCAACCTTATCCCAATCGGCAAAAATAGTGCCATTAAAAACGGCAATCGAAGGACCCACAACGGTGAGTTGGCTTTCTGTGGGCGGCGTATAGAAATCAGTCAATAATTGTTGAATCGGCTCAAAATTTGGCAGTTGCACGGCTTGTCCGGCTAACGGTCCCGATGCAGGTTGCCAAGGCGTGGTGTGATAAGTGCGAATCATCGCAAAAGTTTCGATTTTGTCAGGGTCAAGATTCAGGGCAATCGGCAGCAGCCCCAACATCGTTTCAAATGGCAGATTGGTTTCGACCACTTGGGTAAAATCGCCCCACAATTGTGGTAGCTGCGATAACTGCCCGCTGGAGAGTGCTTTGCGGAAAATGGCGCGTAACAACTGCTGTTGGCGGCGTCCGCGGTCAAAATCGGTCGTATCTTTGCGCGTGCGGGCATACCACAACGCATCAAAGCCCGTCATCGTATAAAACCCAACCTCCAATGTCCGCAGATAGTAATTCTGTTCAATGGGTAGGTTAGGGTCTATCACTTCGTTGGGATAAAAATCGGTATACGCACAATCTACCGCAATATCCACGCCGCCAAGTGTGTTGATAATCGTCTCGAACCCGGTGAAATTGACGCGGGCAAAATAATGGACATTGATGCCAAAATTATAAAAAATGGTTTGGCGCAGCAACCCAAAACCGCCCCCATCCCACCCGAAACTTTCACCGATGCCATACACCGTATTGAGCCGGGTCATCGTTGGGGTTGGCACGTACACAAACAAATCACGCGGCAAACTGAGCATGGCAACACTGCGGGTTTGGGTGTTGATAGACACGACAATCATGGTATCGGTTCGCAAAACCCCATCATCCACGACTTCATCATCGGTTCCCAAGAGCAAAATATTGACGAGTTCATAATTGCGCGGAATTAACGGCACTTGGGTTGGGGCGGCTGTGCCAGCGATTTCGGCTACCTCTGGTACGGGATTGGGCGCAAAAAATGTTGGCAAAGGAATCGTGGTGCTTTCGATGATGGGTGCTTGTGTGGCAACAACCGTTGCCGTTAGCGCAGGTTCCAGCGTGGCGGCAGGCTGAACAACTGCTGGTGTGCTGGTAGCAAAACCACTGGAACTTGTGGTGGGGACAACGGGGGCAGCACCCTGAGGGGTATTCGTAGCAAACTGAATCATCACCACATCGCTCGTATCAAAAGCGTGATTATTTTGTATACCAGTATCTTCCGCCGGGGCAATCGCTGTGGCAGTGCCAATATATGCCTCTTGCCGGGCAACAATGGCATTATGGGCGTTATATTGGGCAGCAAACGCACTGATAACCTGATAGCCTGACCAGACAATGCCTAGAATCAACGCCAACGGAACAAGACGAAACACGAAAAAACTAAAAAAACGCCGCACACCGGAACGCCCGGGTGCTGATGGTTGCGTTTCTGTTGCCATACCAACTCCCTACACACTGCGGATTAAACCGCCAACAGTGTAGCCCAAACCCCCTGCTTTGACGACGGTTAATCAAAAATCACAGGGATATCGCAGAATGCCGTCACGGCAATGCCCCCGGCTTGATTCACAACGGCTAACCGTATCCAATGCAGCCCATTTTCAAACAAGTCAGAATTAAGCGTGCCGAGAATTTGGTTATTCACAGGCTGAGGCGAATCGCTGTAAAACGTATACAAGTTTGCGGCATCCGGGCGAATTTCGAGTTTGTAATAGGCGAAATCGGAGATGGTGGCAGACCCGAATAGTGTAAACGTACCCGTGACCCGCTGTAATGGAATCGGGCTGGTAATTTGTGTTCCAGCATCTAAACAGCCAATGGGCAGCACAATGCGCTGATTAATACCGGGCGGTGCTGCTGTTAGCACAGGTTCGGATGGCAGTTGCGGCACGTATAACACTTGCCCAATGCTCAAAAAACTGGCATTCGTCAAACAATTGACATCGCGCAGTTCAGCGATGGTGCTGCCAACTGACCGGGCAATGGAATAGAGGGTATTGCCTTTTTGTACGACATAAGCACGCCAATTCTCTGGGCGACCACAGACAGCTGGCGTGCGCGTTGGCACAAATTCCATGATGGGAACTGCTGTTGGTAAAATAATGCCGGAAACCTGCGTTGGAATTTGCGTTAAGGTTGGCGTGAGTGTCAATGTCGCTGTTGCGGTTGCCGTGGGCGTATTAGTGGCAGTTGCAGTGACTGTCGGCGTATGAGTTGGCGTGAGTGTCAATGTTGCCGTGGGTGTATGGGTAGCAGTTGCCGTAGGCGTATTGGTGGCAGTTGCGGTGGCTGTCGGCGTATGAGTTGGCGTGTTCGTCGCGGTTGCCGTTAAGGTCGCTGTGGGGGTTGGCGTAAAGGTAGCTGTAAGCGTTGCGGTGAGTGTCGGCGTATGAGTTGATGTTAAAGTAAAAGTCGCTGTTGGTGGTAAAGGCGTCCGTGTCAAAGTGGAGGTCGGCGTTACGGGCGTTGGGGTATGGGTAGCTGTTTTTGAGGCGGTCACAGTAAACGTAAGGGTATAAGTTGGTGTCGGTGATGCGGTAACAGTCGGCGTGGTGGTTGCTGTGGCTGTTGGTGTATAAGTTGGCGTGCTGGTGGCGGTTGCCGTCCATGTCGCTGTTGGCGTAGTGGTTGCTGTGACCGTCGGTGTATAAGTTGCTGTCAAGGTCGCAGTGGACGTGTTTAAGGGTGTTGCGGTTGACGATGGAGTCATCGTAACTGTTGGTGTATTGGTATGCGTTGGTGTGAATGTCGGCGTGCTGGTTGCAGTTCTTACCTGTGCCACCTGAATGGGCGGTATCTCGGTGATAAGACTCGCTGATGGTATCGTTTCGATCATTTGCTCAGGTGTGGAGGTAATGGTTGCAGCCCGATTATCGGGCGAAGCAACCAAATTTAAAGCGGCTGTCGGGGATACAGGCGTTAGGATAAAAAAAGTCGGTGTCGAGGTCGGTGTGCCAATCGCAAAGGCGGTCTGGGTTAAGGCTGCTCGAATATTTTCAATCCGTTGGCGGGCAGTGGCGCTGGCATCCGGCGTGGAAGTGGGGGTATCTGGTGTAAATGTACCGAGCGAAATATCGGCGATTTGCGTCTCATCTTCCGCTACATTGCTCTGTGGCGGTGTTGGGGTAGTATTCGTGTCTTGTGTTGAAGTGCCTAAGAGCAAGGCAAATAGTAACGCAAAGCCCAACATCACAACAGCGATGCCAGCAACAGCAATTTCCCCACGAATGTTCCGTTGTGGCTGCATTTACTATTCCTTTGTTATCGGCAACAAGGGCAATGTAAAGCTAAAAATGCTCCCAATGCCGGGCTTAACTTCCAATTGCAATTGACCACCATGCGCCTCGACTAATGCCCGTGCAATGGACATCCCCACTCCGGTATCACCCAAGCCAGCGATGAGGGGGTTATCAGCTTTGTATTTCCGGGCGAAAACGCGGGGAATATCTTCGGGTTGGATACCGCCGCCGCGATCTTCCACCGCTACATAAATACTTTCAATAGGATTGCCCTGTTTAGTTGTCTTTTCCGGCGTCGCATGTTGTGCTGTGACGAGAACTTCCGTATCTGGTGGCGAAACAAGATAGGCATTCGTCAATAACTGCCCAATAATTTGATTCAAAGCATCTTTATCGGCAGGCACATTGGGCAAATCATCGTCCAGTACCATGTTCACTTCCAAGCCTTTTTCGCGGAATTGAATTGTGGCGTGGGTGATAGCATTTTCAATCAAGCCAACAACATCCACCGGGGCAGGGTCTAGCTGAAATTGTCCCGTGTCCAATTCGGTGACATGCACTAAATCTTGAATCATGGTTTCTAAGCGCGTGATGTTGGCAGAAACGCGCTGTAAAAATTTGCGCTGCATTTCGCCCAAAATCCCGGCGGATTCCCCTAAGAGTAAATCCACATACCCGGTAATCGAAGTCATGGGCGTGCGAAGTTCTTGTACCAAACCCATCAACAAATCCGGCTGCTGTGGACGATATTTAGGCGCGGCATCCGCATTATTCACCGTGACTGCTGCCATCTTCTGCGAGACATCCAATTGGTTTTCGACTTCGCCGAATGCCAAGTGGAGGCGACTCAATTCGCGTTGGAGACTATCACGTTCTCCCGTTAAATCATTAATCATTTGGCGCAGGGAATTAACGCCTTCTTCACCCAACCGCTGCATTTGCGACTGATTGCCTTCGATGCGGGCGTTGAGTTGGTTATACATGGTTTGCAGGCGTTGAATTTCGGCACTCAGATTATCGCGCACTTTCATTAGTTGGCTGCGGTCATCGGCTAATTCTTGTACTTGCCCCCGCAAACGGGATTGTTCTTCGTATGCCTCCGTCAGTTCGATTTCATAGGCGGCGGCTTTTGCCATTTCTCTTGCCCGATTTTCTTTGATGGTATCCACTTTTTCTAACAGTTCGGCGCGTTCTGTTTTCAGGCGGGTAGCTTGTTTAAGGGCGACTTCGCGGTCTGCTGCCAAATTTTGGATTTGAGTTTGCAGCGTTTGAATATAACTATCGCGTTCTTTTTCGGTTTGAATATCGCCAGCAAAACGAGTGCGCTCATTTAGGAGGGCATCGCGGTCTTTTTGCAGGGTTTCTAATTGGGTTTTGAGTGTGGCACGTTCTTCGTATAAACGCCCCAATAACGAGGGCAGCGCGGCAACACCATCATCAATGCCCAATGCCAGCAATTGCGATTGAATAGTGGCTAATTTATCGCCTAATTGGTCGCGTTCTGCTTGCAAACGTCCTTTTTCGTCAATCATCCGGTTCACAACCACTTGGAGTTCTTGTGGCACAAGCAAGTCATGCGCCCGCAAATTATCCAATTCGCCAAGCAAGCGTTCTCGTTCTATGGTGAGGGTCTCTTTTTCTTTTCGTAGCGCCTCAATCATGTGTTGAACAGCGGCTTCATCACTGCTGGCAGTTGCCCCGCCGAGCATGGTTTCTGCTTCTTGTAAGCGTTTTGCCAAGCGGTCACGGTCTTGGCGCAGGTGTTCTTGTTCTTCGTTAATGGCGGTGATGCGCTGCGAAATGCTTAAACCTTCTTCGGTGGCACCTACCAGTGCCGCTAACCGCGTGCGCTCATCATCCAACGTCAATTTTAATTCCATGACTTGGCGACTGAGTTGCGTAATCTGGTCACGCGCCAATTGCAAACTGGCTTCCATCTCCTGCCGTGCTACCAGTGCGCTGCTTGTACCGGTTGCCAGCGCCGGATTCACCCCTTCCACCATCGCCTGAATGGTGCGCTCTTCTGCTTGTATGCTGGCTTCTTGCGCCTCATAGCTAATCGCCAGCAAATTGCTGGAAATCGTTGCCATGCTTCGCAAGAGTTCGCGTTCTGGAGTCGTTAATTCGCGTCCAGAATAGGGCAGCGCCACCACCAACACAGCCACAACCTCTTGTTGGCGCACTAGCGGTTGGAAATATGCGGGACCCACTTGGTCAATATCTAACCGCGTAAACAAATCGCGCAGTTCATCTTCATCGCGGTCAGTATATAAAACACGCTGTTCGCGCCGTTCTAGCGCATTGGTGAGTGTCGGTTGCTGGTCAAGATTCAGTGCTAGCCCAGAGGGGCGTCTTTCGCGGACTTTATCGAAAGCGAGGGCAATATCGGCATAATTAGCATCTTGAAAACGTAAAATTGCGCCTACCTCTGCCCGCAGCATATCCAATGATGCCAACATAATTTTTTCTGGGATTGATACCGGGTCAGACGCTTCTAAGACCATGCCCAAAAATTTTAATAATTGGATAGACTGAGTTTCAATCGGGGCGATACGCGGTATATTTGCCTCCGGTGATGTCATCACCATCGGCTGACTTTGGCTGCGGTCACGAGTGACCGTGAGTGATGGGCGTGCGTCCAGAACAGTTTGCACGGCAGTATGCAATTGCCCAACCACCATGCGATAGGTCACTACCGGAACAATCGCCAACGCCAGCACAAACGTCAATCGCGCTAATCCGGCATAATTGCCCGGCAGCGCATTATTAACCATGAAATAGATGGTAATGCCTTGCCCTACGAGTATCAACAAAAAAAAGATAAGTTTCAGGGGAGCATCTAATACATCCCGAAACAATAATAAGGTCAAGAACATGCCCAGCAGTGCTAGCACTGCCGTCGCAAATGCCCACGCAATGCCGTAGGGACTTAGATTAAAAAAGACCGTAGCAGATAAGGTTGCCCAATTGATGCCCGACAAGGTATAGCCCGCAATAGTCACAATCAGCAGCAATAATACTAAAATACTAGAGGCGCGGTTGTAACGGTCATGGTCAGCAGTCAGGAATGCCCATCCAGTCAAAAGCAAACTGGCAGTCGTAACAGCACGTTCTAAGGGCGGCAAAATACGGGCGGCATCTTGCCCAGAGAACAGCGAAAATAACGCGCCTGCTAATAATAAAATCCATGCCGTTGTAATGCCTAAAAATGCCACGCCATAACGCCCTGCCGCCCGGTTGTGCGCTTGGCGGCTGCGTTGCCCTAGTGCCATGAATAAACTGGCTTGGCACAAAGCAATGACCACCAGAAAATAAAGAAAATCGCCCGGTGGCTCTACAAATAAATTCAATAAATCCAAGGATATACGGGTCAAATTGGCACCACCTGCTGACCAGAAATAGAGGTTAATTCGGGCATATTATATCATGATTCTAACCATTGCACCTGTGATAGTCAGGTTGTAAGCACGTTGCTGGAACGTTAGTTCGGAACGAGTCATGGGTTGACGCTCTGATACCATTTGATTAAACTCATCATCGTTTACCGGCGGTATTTCCGTCGGCATTTGCATATTCCTA
Source organism: Anaerolineae bacterium (assembly GCA_022842885.1). Classification (GTDB taxonomy): domain Bacteria; phylum Chloroflexota; class Anaerolineae; order Aggregatilineales; family Phototrophicaceae; genus JALHOR01. The sequence goes on along the minus strand of JALHOR010000099.1, from coordinate 13,967 downwards.
GCCGACTGGCAAAACCCCTCTATGGCACAATCTACTTTTCGTCAGCGTTTGGCGTCTTTTTTGCGTCGTTTTCCACTGTTTATCCGCCTAATTTATTATGCTTATCGTATCATCCAACCCAAATTTACGCTGGGGGTCACGGGCATTGTGTTTAATAGCACCGGACAGGTGTTATTGGTTGAACATCTTTTTCACCCTCGCTTGCCGTGGGGCTTGCCCGGTGGTTGGATTGGCAATAACGAAGACCCGGCAATCGCAGTGCAGCGCGAACTACAAGAAGAATTGACCCTGACTGTCAGCATACAAACGATTATCCGTGTTGAAAAAACGCAATATAACCATGTGGATATGGCATTTTTATGCCAAGCACAGACGGAGATTGGTGCTTTAAGTTATGAATTGCTAGCGTATCGCTGGCATGATGTGGCTACTTTGCCACGCTTACACAAATTTCAGTATGATGCCATCATGCAAGCCCATGTTTTGTGGGAGCAAACCCCATGTCCCGATTAGCCCGCACGCAACGCCGCCGTTTTCCTATTTTGCTCATGCTCTCTGCCATGATGATGCTGGCAAGTTTAGGATTGCTCGTCTATGAACTTTTAAACTTTGCCGGACGCGAAAATCGCCTACCTGCCGGAATTTCTGTTGCAGGGGTGCGCGTGGGTGGTTTGCCAGAAGATCAAGCCCGTGCCGCCGTGGAGGAGGCTTTTGCCCAACCGATTACATTGTACTATCAAGGTTTTCCAATTAATCTGAACCCGGACACGGTTGGGTTTCGCCTGAGCAGTGCTGCGATGTTCGCTGAGGCACGCGCCGCTAGTGAAGCTGGGGGTGGTTTTTGGGAGCGTTTCTTCCTGTATTTATTAGGGCAGGAAGAAACGACAGTACGCGATATTCCGTTGGTGGCAGATTATCAGACGACGGCATTACGTGCGGAATTGGCGAATATTGCGAGTCGTTATGACCAACCAGCGGAGGCAGGTGGGACAGATGTGGCAACGCTGACGACCTTCAGCGGTGGTTCTGGATTTGAGATGGATGTTGAAACCACCTTACCGCTGATTGATGCTGCCTTGCGGCGTGCTGAAAACCGTTTTGTAGATATTCCTTTGTTAGAAGGCTTTGGCGCATCGGCTGGAATGCGAACTTTGGAAGAATTGCTAAAAGCCTATCTCGATTCGCAAGGGTTTATCTACGATGGTCAAACATCAGTTGCCTCTATTTATATCCAAGATTTGACCACTGGCGAAGAAATCAATATCAATGGCGATGTCGCTTTTACGGCTGCCAGCACCATCAAAGTGGGTATTTTGATGGATTATTTCCGAGTCAAAAATGGCGACCCCTCTGTTGATGATGCTTTTGTGCTGGCAAATTCGCTGTTGTGCAGCGCCAATTCATCGTCCAATCTAATTATGCAGCAGTTAATTGGCAGTGGTGATTTGTTCCGTGGGATTCAAAGTGTAACGGATACCTTGCAATACAGTGGCGCAACCAATTCGTATCTGACCGCGCCTTTTGTGGATGGTTCTGCCAATCAACAACTTGGTTCAATTGCACCGCCAGACACATCCCCGAATGCTAATTTTAATACTGACCCGGACTTTTTTAACCAAACCACAGCCGAAGATATGGGAACGTTGTTTGGTATGATTTATGATTGTGCGGAACACGGCTCTGGTTTGATGACGGCATACCCTAACGGCGAATTTACTCAGCAAGAGTGCCGCCGCATGATTGAACTAATGTCGGGCTTAGACCTACAACGTCTGTTGCAAGCTGGCTTGCCTGCTGGCACGCGCATCGCCCACAAAAATGGTTGGGTAGGCGAAATTACCGGCAACGCTGGAATCGTTTTTCCACCGAATGGACGCAATTATGTGATTTCTGTGTTTATTTGGGAGGATACGGGCGCAACCGGGTTTCAGGATTATATTCGCTTGTGGCCCTTGATAGAAGAAATTTCGCGGGCAACGTGGAACTTTTTTGTGCCAGAACAAGCTCTCTTGAGTCGTAGAACCGATTTACCGACTGCCGCGCAAGAATGCTTCACAACAGATGCCGCTGGCAATCGGCAAAATACCTATCTACCGCCTTATGGTCAGGTCAATTTGGATGATATTGATGCCAACAAAAGTAACTGGAATAATCCTTAGTGGATACTTTTTGCCAATATCAAACAATTACGTCCTGTAACCAATTCATACCGTACCGAAGACATATATTGTTTGACGAAGAACACCCCCCATCCACCCCCTTCACGTTCCCAAAGGGACATACCGGGGTCGGGGTCTTCTAAATGCAGGGGATTGAACGGCGGGGCATCATCCAAAATCGAAATCAGGAGGTGGTTGCCCTGCTTTTCGCAGACAATTTCGATAGATTTATCCGCGCCGTTGTAACCATAACCATGCTCAATAATATTTGTGCAAATTTCTTCCACAGATAGCTGGCAATGGAAAATACCATCTTCACCCAGACCAATTTCACGGGCTACCTCAGACACAAAATCACAGGCAATCCGAATCTGTTCCAATTCACCCGGTATACGCAGACTGTGCTGTTGATTCGCCATCGGACCCTCGTTTGCTCTTAGGCGGTTGCGTGCGGCTAAAAGCTGCCCATTGCATCGGATTGGGAAGAAAAAATACGGAAAATGGTATCTAAGCCCGCCATTTCCAGCACTTCTCGCACCCGGTCAGAAGGTTGCGCCAAGCGAACATCCCCGGCTGCCCGTTTTGCCTTCTTTAATGCTGTGACAATCTCGCGTAGTCCAGCACTGCTCATATAATCCACGCTGCTTAGATCCAGCACAACATGGATATTCCCACCATCAATCTCTCGTGTGAGAGCTTCGCCAAGTTGATTGGCGGTCATGCTATCAATCCGACCATGAACCTGAATTAAAGTGATTTGGTCATGACCAGACACCTGAATGTCCACCATGTTTGCACTCCTGAGTATAGACACCCAAAATTATAGCACACTATTCCACTCTTAAGCGAATGCCAATATGATGACTCTAGCATAAACGCTGAGTAGGTAAAATAGGAATTAAGGAAGGGTAGTATTATGAATTGGGGCTATATTATTCTCATTGCCGTAAGTTTTGGGATGCTGCTGATTATCGCGCAGCGAGTCGTGCCGCAGCGCCGCCGGATGGTGCGCTGGTTTATTTTTGTTTTAGGTATGCTGCTGATGGTGCGGGGTAACTTAGGCACAGAAAATCTCATCGGCTTTTTCATGGCGCTATTCATCAGCTTTTTGTTTTGGTTGCTTATCGGGCGCTACAACCCGGTTAGTGCCGAAGATACCATTACGGTGTATGGCATGAATGATTAACTGCCCCACCTAGGTAGTGGGACAGTGTAAAAATTGCTCTTTAGCCGATAATGTTAATCGGAATCACATTGGCTTGCTGCATCATCACGACACTGATGCGGGCGGCAGTGATTTTTGCCAGTTGGGCAAATGCCTGTCCGGCGGCGCTTTCTGGGTCATGGACGACCACTGGACGCCCATAATCGCCGCCTTCGCGCACATTGGCAGATAACGGAATGCGCCCTAAGAAGGGGATATTGCGTTCTTGTGCTAATTTTTCGCCGCCGCCCGTGCCGAAAAATTCGCCTGCCATATTTTCTACCACACCCAAAACCGGTACATTTAGTTGGTCAAACATCGCCGCAGAACGCAATGCATCTGAGACCGCGACTTCTTGCGGCTGTGTGACGATAATTGCCCCTGCCAACGGGAACGATTGTGCCAATGATAAGGGCGCATCCCCCGTTCCCGGCGGCAAATCCACAATCATATAATCCAGCCGACTCCACGCCACATCTGTAAAAAACTGCCGGATGGCGCTATGCAACATGGGTCCACGCATAATCATCGGTTTATCGGGCGCAGTCAAAAAACCGGTACTCATGACTTGCACGCCAAAAATCTCTATCGGTTGCATTTTGTTATTCACGACTTTGGGGCGTCCGGCAGATAATCCCATCATTTGGGGAATATTGGGATTCAAAATATCCGCATCAATCAAGCCGACTTTAGCGCCAGCTTCAGCAAGTGCCACCGCTAAATTAGTGGCGACGGTGCTTTTGCCTACGCCGCCTTTGCCACTGGAAACAGCGACGATGCTTTGCATGGGAACATTCAACATGCCCTGTATACGGCGGTCAGTGGGAACAGTGGCATCCCATTTGATATTCAATTTTTCGATACCCGGTACGCTGCCAAGCACAGCCGCATTGCAGCGTTGCAAAAAGACATCTTTCAAGGGGCAGGCAGGGGTTGTTAAAACAATGGTAAAGTTGGCGGCATTGCCTTGAATATCCAAATCCCGCACCATATTCAGACTAACAATATCACGGTGTAGTTCTGGCTCAATCACGGTACTGAGCGCCGCCATCACTTGGTCGTGTCTTTCGCTCATCATTGTTTCCTTCGTCTCGCTGGGTTGATATTGGAATTATTATAATCACCATCAGCAAAATTATTCAGCCCCGATTCGGTCTGTAGGCTTTAACTCTCTAGTGCTAAATGGCGTGCAAAATCCACAAAAACACCATTCGTCCAACCGAATCCCGCCAACTGCCCGTATAGCCCGCCTTCAATGGCGCTGCCAATTTCGACAACATTATATTTTTCCCATAGTGCGCCAGTTTTTTCAAACACTTCGGCACAGTTATCGCACCATTTGCGCCGCAGCCGTTGCGCTTCGGCATGATACCCGTAGTGGTCTAATCCGGTGATGACGAGCCATTGCAAGGGCGCCCAACCATTTGGAAATGCCCATTGCCGCCCGGCTTTTGCCTCTAGCGTCGTCACCAAACCGCCCGCATGTTCAAATTTGGGCAGCCATTTTTCAACGATGGTTTGCGCTTGCTCTGAGGTTGCTAATTTGGCATACAATGGGTAAAACCCCGCCAAAGAGGGATGCGGCGTTAGGTGTTGATTCACATAATCATAGTCCAAGAAAAAGCCTGTTTCTTTATCCCACATCAATTCTTGAACTATGTTACGGCGGGATTCGGCGCGGTGCTGCCAAATCGTGGCGGAGTCGGGTTGTCCCAATTCCGCATACATCCAGGCGATGTCTTGTTCGTAGGCATATAAAAGCGCGTTCAAATCTACAGGCAAATGCGCCAACCAGCGATCATCATCGCAGCGCGTGGAATGATCCCAACCACTTTCGCAGGATGCCAGCATATCCAACACATTTATGTCGTAGTAGCGCGATAAACCGCGATGCACACGGCGATTATGGGGTTGCTGTTCGCCGTACCACACGGTTTCAATTTCTTGTATTGCCAGCGCCAAATTGTGTTTGAGATAGTCGTGGCAATCGGCATCGTTGCGGCGTTGTTTCGCTTGATATGCCAATTTGACCTGTGCCGTAAAAAAGGGCGGTTGGCTGCGTGACAAAAAATAATAACGGCTAGCGTTGGGGATTAGCCCAAACCGTTCCAGCATATACGCCATGTTATCGGCGATGTTGATGATGAAATGTTCATGTGGCGAATTCACAAGTCCCAACGAGATAAAATAGCTGTCCCAATAATACATCTCTTGGAACATGCCCTGATGACACGGCACAATATAGGGGTGCGGTAATCCGATGAGGGTTTTCTCATCATGGGGGTTATGGCGAGTTATCTTCGTCCAATAATTTTCAATATAGTCTAGGACTGGCTGATATAGATGCGTCATCAGAACATCTCCGTTAATGCGAAGTGAGGTTATGTGCCTTTTTTGGGGTACAACGCGCTATCACGCACGACTGACCAAAAACGGTAAAACCGCTTTAAATCTGTTTTGTCCGTATATGCTATAAATGGCGTTTCTGGAACAATGTCCAGTTGCACATCGGGCAATTGCTGACGAATCGTATCACAAATGTGCTGATGACGGGGAGAGGGACTCGCGGGTGTTAAAATCCGTGTGGCAGCATGTTCATTACAGAATGCCACCACTTCAGTGGCAACAGTCCCGCGCCGGATTGTGACGGGTAGTTCGAGTAGGCACTCATAAATAAACGCAATGCGCTTTAGACTGATGCGCCAATCGTGGAGAAGTGCCTCATCCCACACAAAAATAGCCGGGGCATCAGGCGCAATTTTCCAAATGGGATGATAGGGGCTGAGATGGTCAGCATGAATCCACAGAATCGTTAGCATGAGTTAGCGTCTTTTTGGGGATTTAGGGGCGGGTTTAGGTTTGGGTTGTGCGGGCTGTAAATCAACATTTGGGAATAAATTAGCCGCAAGCGTTTCATAACTGCCTTCAAAATCACACTGACCATAAAGGGGGCAATTTTGGCAATAAACGCCCGCACTGAATCGTTCTAAATTTTCCCGATTAAAATAGTAAGGCTTGCTGCTAAATGTACTGGCTACCCATTGCCACGAGAGATTGTTGCTGGCAGGGTCGCCATCCAATAAATGGGTCAAAAACCAAACTGCGCCGCTTTGCCAACGGATTTTGCGCCAATGAATGAGATATGCTGCTAACCACATACGCGCATGGTTGTGTAAATAACCCGTCGTGTATAACTCGGCAATGAAAGCATCTATACACGCCAACCCAGTCTTGCCAATCTGAATATCAACAGGTATCTCGTTGGCGTACTCTTCGGCATCAAATCCGGTCTTATAATCTTCGCAGTCATCCCAAATGCCATCGCCAATTTGGGCATAAACGCGCTGCCAATACTCGCGCACTGCCAGTTCATTAATAAATTTTTCGGCATCTTCGGGGTGATTTACTTGTTGGAGTACAAAATCACGGACTTCTGCCAAACTTAACACCCCGTGCCGGATATAGGGCGATAGCCGGCTCACTGTGCCATTTAAATCATTGCGTGTCTTTTCGTAGGTTTTGCCCGCTTGCAGGCGTTGTAGCTGCGCTTCCGCCGCGGCGCGACCACCACGAGCATCGCTGATATGCGTATCGGTCTGGGCTGTTTCTGGGAATTGTTCGCGTAAATAAGCCAATAAATCAGCCCGATTTGCAAACTTGCGTTGCATATTCTCTGTCATAATATATTCTCTTTTTCAGCCTCATTATCGCTGCTTGCGACAGGCATCGCTGCAATATTTGACATCATTCCAGTTTTTCGCCCATTTTTTACGCCATTTGAAGGGTCTACCACAAACCAAACAGATTTTTTCTGGCAAATGTTGTTTCTTTACGCCGCGCACGCCACAAAACTCCTCATTATGAATCCTGTGTAAAGGGTATCCTGTTTAGGTTAGGGGCATGTAAACACCAATTAAAAAGACCCAGTGGAGTGCCGGGTCTTTTGGACGTTAGTGATATGGAGAGACTAGCCTTCGCCGCGTTTTGCTGCACGGGCGGCTTTGCGTGCTAAGGCTGCGGCTTTGCGTTTTTCATTTTCGTCATGGCTGGCTGTCCAAGGCTTTGCGCCGCTGCCACCGTCTGCTGCGGGTGTTGCTTCGGCAACGGGGGCAGGTGCTGCTTCTGCTTCGGCTTTACGAGCGCGAACCGCTTCACGTTTTGCTTCTTTGCTAGCATCTTCTGCTACCGCTGCGGTTGCCGGGGCAGCCGCTTCTGGTTTGCCGCGCACAGCGCCGCCGCGCCGTTCCGCTTTTTGGGCATCTTTGTGTTCCCAACCACCGCGCACTTGCATTTCTTCTACAGCACGGGTGGGGGCAATGCTTTTCCAATAACGCATTTCTTTAGAGAGTTTCGGCTTATCGAAAACATGGTTATTGGTGCGGTCAAAGCTGGCAAGTTCATAATCGTGATCCATCTTGATGGCATCAAACGGGCAGAACTCCGCGCAAAAACCACAGTTCATGCAAATATCAATATCAATGAAAAATGCTTCTGGTTCTGGCACGGGACGCCCGGTGGTGGGGTCTTCGCTGCGGACAATCCAGATGCATTGCGGCGGGCAAACTTTGGCGCAAATGCCGCAACTGGTACACCAATCTTTGCCGGGGTCACTGGCATGGTCAAAATTATTGACGACCAGAAACGGCACAAACCGGAAGCGTTCTGGGACTGCCACTTTTTCATCTGGGTATTGAACAGTGAATACGCCTTCTGCCTGTGTGCCTTGGCGCAATTCAAAATTATCCACCTGCGGCGAGAATTTGCGAAATCCATAACGCACATCGTCCACATATGAATTGACGAAGTGCCGCAGCGTGACAAACATGCCCTTAATAAATCCTGAACCGTTCATCTTCACCTCTTTAGCATCTCAGCTTATCAGCAATTCAGCTATCAATCTTAAGCCATTTGATTTTTCAGAATGTTCGCGTTGGCTTTATCCTAATGCTGTTGACTCAGCACTTAGCACTCAGTCCTCAGCACTTGTTTTATCGGTCTGTTTCGCCCAACACAATATCAATACTGCCCAAAATTGCCACAATATCCGCCACTTTGCCGCCTTGGCACATCAAGCCCAAGGGTGTGAGGTTGATGAAACTTGGGGCGCGAACATGATAACGCCACGCATTCGCGGTGGACTTTTTATCGCCCGCCGACACAACATAATAACCAAGTTCACCTTTGCCATTTTCGACGCGCCCATAGGATTCGCCCAAGGGTACTTTACCAGAATATGCCATGTTATTGTCGCTAACAGGTTGCCCTTTGGTATATTCGAGGCGCGGCAAAAGCTGCTTGAGGATTCGCACGCTTTCGCGCATTTCGTTCAGGCGTACCAGATAACGCGCATACATATCGCCCGCTGGTTCAACCGCCACATCAAAATCCAATTCAGGATAAATGCTGTAGGGTTCGGCTTTACGAATATCATATGCCACACCGCTACCCCGCAACAGGGGTCCTGCCGCGCTGTAATTAATCGCATTTTCCGGGCTAATATAACCCACGCCAATAGAGCGCGTTTTGACGATTTCACTGTTGGTCAGGTATTCGTCGAGTTCATCAATCGTGCGCGGGATACGTTCATTAATCATTTCCGTCAGGAATTTCATTGAATCCGTATCACGTACACGGTCATTGATGAGGTTCATGGCACTGTGCATACGTTCTGGAATATCTTGGAAGACGCCGCCAAAACGCATGTAGTTACACATCATGCGGCTGCCCGCTGTTGCCTCAAAAAAATCCAGAATGCGCTCGCGTTCTTGGATGAAATATAACACGGGTGTAAAGAATGCACCCAAATCATTCATCCAGAAGCCAATCGCCCACAGGTGATTGACAATACGGGTGAGTTCAACCATCAACACGCGGATGACTTCAGCACGATAGGTCGGTGGCTCATATTTTTTACCGAGCGCCATCAATTTTTCGACTGCTAGCACATAGCCATGATTGTTGCCCATGCTGGAAATATAATCCAGACGGTCAGTGAAGGGGATGTTATGCAGGTAGGTATTGCGTTCCCCAATTTTTTCATGATTGCGATGTAGATAGCCCATCACGGGTTCTAGCTGGGTGATGGTTTCGCCATCCAGTTTAATCACCATGCGGAAGACACCGTGTGTGGAGGGGTGATGCGGACCCATGTTGACCACGAGCAAATCGGTTTCCATGCCGTTATGGTCAATCATTTGGTGCGTATCCACACCCATGCCAAAGCCCTGATACAACTGGTCATCGGAAATATCGGCGAGGCGACCTAAATCAAGATCAGCAGGGTATTTGACATTGCTGCCAAAAATGGTTTTTTCTTCGGCACGATGCACATGCCCACCGGGCCAGCGGCTGCCGAAGGGCTTGGTTTCTTCTTCATAGTAAGCCTCTTTCCAGTCTTTCCGCATTGGATGACCATGAAAGCCTTCCCACATGAGGATCCGTTGCAGGTTGGGATGTCCAGCAAACTTGATACCGTATAAATCCCATGCCTCACGTTCTTGGAAATCTGCCCCGCGCCACACTGGAACCAACGATGGCAGTTCAGCGGTTTCGCGGTCAGTTTGTGCTTTCATGACCAACGCCGTGCCGCCCGTCGTGCGATAGGTGTGATACACCATTTCTAGGTGGTCGGTGCTGTGGTTGCCTTCACCCAGATAATCTACCGCAGTCGCGCTGGAGAGATAATCGTATCCCAATGTTTCTTTGACATATTGGGCGACTTCGACCAATTTTTGCTTATCTACGATGACGCCGCTATAGCCTTCACGGGTATCATTGCTGATAGCATCGGGAAATTTTTCTTTTAAATGGGCGATGGACTCAGCCACCGACAACGTTCTTAAATCCGGTGCGTCCATGACTTCCGGTTGTGCCATTACCATAATTTCTTATCCTCCCGATGAGTCACGTTTGGCGGCACGCTGCGCTTTGCGAGCGAGTGCGGCGGCTTTACGCTGTTCGCGGATGTCTTCGGCTTCTTCCCAAGGTTTGCCACTCGATGGCAGTTCAACGGCGGCTGCCGGAGCAACCGGGGTGGGTGCGGCGACTTCTGCTGGGGCTTCTTCAACGGCGACAGGTGCGTCACCTGCTGCTGGAGCAGTGCCTTGTTTGGCAGCGCGGGCGGCTTTGCGAGCTAATGCTGCGGCGCGTTTGTCATCTTCTGGCGTAGCTGCTGCCACTTTTGCGGGTGCTGCGGCGGCTGGTTTTGCCACTTTTGCCGGAACAGCCACTGGCGCTGCTTTGATGGCGGGTAATGTCCGCACCCCAATCGAGGCACTGCCTTTTTTGGCAGCTTCTTCGGCTTGGCGACGAATCATGTCCATTTGACGCGGGTCAATAATATCCGGTCCCAAAATCGGCACTGGGGTGGGGTCAGCCGCGCCCACGCCATACCAAGGAATATCATCTACCGCCGCCAGCGATTGCCCATCAATTTTGCGTTGCAGCGCAATCAAACCATAGAGAAGCGCCTGCGGGGTAGGCGGGCAACCGGGAACATAGACATCCACTGGCAGATATGTATCAATCCCAGAGACCACATTGTAGCCTTCTTTGAAGGGACCGCCGCCGCTGGCACAGGCACCCATTGCCAAGACATATTTGGGTTCAGGCATCTGGTTATACAAACGCACAATCGGCACAACCATCTTTTTCGTCACTGTGCCAGAGACAATCATCAAATCGGCTTGGCGCGGTGTGGCACGCATAACTTCCATACCGAACCGCGAAAAATCGAACCGGGAGGAGGCTGTAGCAATCATTTCAATCGCGCAGCACGCCAACCCGAACAGCATGGGCCACATCGAATTCCGCCGACCCCAGTTATAGATTTTGCTGAGGCTGGTAATCGCCACATTGTCTTGCAAATCGGTTGGAATGGGAAATTCGGTGGTGTTCAGTTGTTGTAAGCTCAAATCCATTATGAATTGCTCTCCTCGTACCACTCCCGCAAAATGTCCATCAAAATCCCATCATTCACAAGTGATGGGTCATCGCCAAACTCAGGTAGTGCCACAATCATCCGATACAATGTTTCCAAACTCACACCTTCAATCTCAATATCTGGGTAAGCCGCTTGCAATGCCAACACAATCTCGTATGATGCATCCCAACTTAACATCTCATCCCTGTGTAGCTTACCGAATTTTGCTGAAAAACGCTATCAAAATTCCAACAATTTCACAACAGATTAATCGTTGCCGTCACTCAGAATCGCATCAGTATCAATCTGTGCCCGTTGCAAACGCCCGCTGTAATCCACATACACCGATTTCCATTCGGTAAACGAATTGAGTCCAGCTTGTCCAGCTTCACGCATTCCGTTACCTGTGCCGCGGGTGCCGCCAAACGGAAACTGAATTTCTGCGCCCGTTGTCCCATGATTGATATATACAATCCCTGTGGTGATGTCTCGAATTGCCCGGAACGCCGCGTTCACATTTTCGGTAAAGATGCTGCTGGATAAGCCGTAGCGCGTATTGTTATTGACATGAATCGCTTCTTCTAGCGACTCGACTTCAATCACCGATAAAACGGGACCAAAAATTTCTTCTTGTTCCACGCGCATTCCCGGTTTGACACCATCAAATAATGTCGGTTGGAAGAAATAACCTTTGGCAATATCTGGGCGATTGCCGCCAGCAGCAATGACAACCCCATCGCTTTTTGCCACATCCATATACGAAGCCACTTTATTAAGGGCTTTTTGATTCACCAAGGGACCCATCTCTGTTGTTGCATCCAAGCCATTGCCGATACGAATTGCATTGGCTTTAGCGATGAGGGCTTCTACCAATTTCGGCTTGATGCCTTTTTGGACAATGAGGCGGCTGGTAGCGGTGCAGCGTTGTCCGGTAGTGCCATAAGCACTCCAAGTAATGGCTTGTACCGCAAGGTCAAAATTGGCATCGTCCATGACGATGATGGCATTTTTGCCGCCCATTTCCAACGTGACTTTTTTGCCTAATTGCGCCGCTTGGGTATAAACGCGAATGCCTGTGTCAGTTGACCCCGTGAATGAGATGATGCGCACATCAGGATGATTAACCAGAGCTTCACCGGTTTTGCCTGCCCCTGTGACCACATTTAAAACGCCCGGCGGTAGTCCAGCATCTTCAAAGACTTTCGCAAATGCCACTGAACTAGCAGGAACATCTTCGCCCGGTTTCCACACAACCGTATTGCCAGCAATCAAGGCAGGCAGCATTTTCCATGACGGGACTGCCAACGGGAAATTCCAAGGCGTAATGAGACCAACTACACCCACTGAATCGCGGAGTGCCATACCGAATTTATTAGGCATCTCAACGGGGGCAGTATAGCCCATCAAGCGGCGACCTTCGCCACCCATGTAGTACGCCATATCAATGGCTTCTTGTACATCGCCGCCGGTTTCGGCAACAATTTTGCCCATTTCTTGGGTCATTAATTGCGCGAGTTCTTGTTTGCGCTGTTTAAGCAGTTCCGCCACCGTGAACAGAATTTCACCACGTCGTGGTGCAGGTGTTAAACGCCATTTATCATAAGCGGCTTTGGCTGCTTCTACTGCTGCGGCTACATCTTCGGCACTGCTGTTATAGGCAGTTGCGACGGATTCTTCTGTCGCTGGATTTAGGCTATCAAACCGTTCACCAGAGCGACTCTCAACCCATTGTCCGCCGACATAATTTTTCACTAGGTCAGACATTTAATAAATTTCTTTCTATCCAAATTGTAATCGTGAAATTCGGAACAGACACGAGTATAGTTCTCGGTGTCTGGACTGTCAAGATTGCCACAAATAACGTTATCCACGCTGATATTCCGTCACAGACAAGACTTGTGCGCCTGCGGATAAAATGCTCCCATGCCGGATGATGCTCATCATGCCAAATGAGGTATAAGTTTGCTGCATGGTATCGGCAACCTGCGCCGCAATTTTGGCGGTTTCGCAAACGGCGCATAAGGTTGGTCCGGCACCACTAATCACGAGCATTAAGGCACCGGCTTGTTGAGCAGCGGCACGGATTTCGTTGAGATATGGCATTAGATGAGCGCGAGCCGGTTCGACGATGGCATCTTCGCCCATGGCTTTTGCGACGGCTGGCACATCCCCGCGATAAAGCGCATCCAACAATGCCGCGACTGCCCCAGTCTGATGCACCATTTGTTTGAGCGAGATTGAAGGCGGTAAAACAGCACGGGCAGCCGCCGTTGGCACTTCGACATCCGGTGTGACCAATGCCAGATATAAATGTTCCGGCACGGGCAAGCGGCGAATCCGGTCTACGGTGATGCCATTGGTGAGGGTGATGCCGCCAAATAAACACGGGGCAATATTATCGGCATGATAACCGCTAACAGCCGCTTCGCCTTCTAAACAGGCGGACAATAATTCTTCACGCGCAAGGGGTTCGCCAAACAAAGCATTCACCGCCACCACTGCCGCGACAGAACTGGCAGCACTGCTCCCTAAGCCGCTGGCAGAAGGCAAGCCTTTTTTGATGACAAGACCTACGCCATGTTTGGCATTGATCTGTTGCAAAAAGGCATTGGCAGCAATCGTGGCAACATTTTTATGAGCATCCCGTGGTAATTTGCCGTCGTCGCCTTCAATATCAAGAATA
>JALHOR010000098.1:14460-21660 GCA_022842885.1 Anaerolineae bacterium | reverse complement strand
ATTGACTCTGGGATATAATGTAATATTTGGACTCGGCAAGTTTTAAGCCATGTTAAGCAATTTATCCCAAATTTAAAGATTCACTGGAAAATGTTGAACCTTTTGATGATTCAAGGTATACTGTTCAACACCTACAAAACAATATCAGCAGTAACTCACCACATCCTAGATGTGGAACAACAATGCGGTTCAACCAATGAATTAAGAGCAACTATAAACCTAGCAATTAATTCAGCAACCGCATAACCATTCGTCGAGTCAGCGCCAGCACCCCGGCTTATGACTACTAGAGAATGGTTTTGACCAGATTAACGTAAAGACGCAGCAATGCGACTGCCAGACGACTACAACTGCCTGGTATGTCTCAAGCTATCTGTTTTAACCGGAGCGATTCCTCCGGTAGTATTAGTATCCTTTTTTTCCAGAAAGCAAGTTTGCCGTGAACCCGCAAGATGCATGGAATGCTACCTATAACCAACTTGAACTCCAATTTGATCGGGCGACGTTTGATACATGGCTGCGTCCGGCAGTATTTTTGGGTTATAGTGATTCTGTGTTTGTTATTGGCGTTGCTAACAGTTACGCCCGCGATATGTGCCAGCATCGGTTATATCGCAATATTCGGCGGGTACTAAGCGATGTATCTGGGGTCGCTGTTGAACTGCGGTTTGAGGTTCATAAAGCACCCATCCATACGGCGGAACAAGAAGCCGATATGCCGCTATTTAAATTATTAGCGCGGCAGCAAGATGATTTCGCGGAATTAAGTTCTCCGGCATTGCGCGATTTAGTTGCCGCACCGCGTCAGCCCGATTTGCCAGATAGTGAGCTAAATCCGCGTTATACTTTTGAACGTTTCATCGCCAACAAATCATGCCAACTGGCATATGAAGCCGCCCGTGCTGTCTCAGAATATCCGGGGACAGTCTATAATCCATTATTGATTCATGGTGGCGTGGGTTTGGGTAAATCGCATTTGCTACAGGCAGTGGCACATGTGTGTGTGGCACAAGGACGCCGCACGCTGTATATTTCGGCAGAGGCGTTTACCAATGATTTGATTCTGGCGATTCAACACCGTACTACTGCCATGTTCCGTGAAAAATATCGTACTGTAGATGTTTTATTGATGGATGATATTCAGTTTATTGGCGGCAAAGAATCCACACAAGAAGAATTTTTTCATACGTTTAATGCCTTAGTCAACTGTAATAAGCAAATTGTGCTGGCGTGTGACCGTCATCCGCGTGAATTGGCGACCTTGGCAGACCGGCTAAAATCACGTTTTCAGGGGGGGTTAGTCGTTGATGTGCAACCACCAGAATATGAGACGCGCATCGCTATTTTGCAAATGTGGGCGCAAGAACGCCAAATGATGCTGAATGCCGACGCTTTTGACATGATTGCGCGGCGGGCACCGGGCAATGTGCGCGAATTAGAAGGTGTTTTTAATCAGATTGTGGCACAATCGCATTTGGCAGGCGGCACGCTAACCCTTCCCAAAGTTGAAAATACATTGGAACGCTTCATGCTACCTCGTCAGCAACTCACGCCAGCCGATATTATTGAAGCAGTGGCGCAACAGTTTCACTTGCACGCCGCCGATTTGACAGGCAAAAAACGCACAGAATATATTAACGAAGCGCGGCAGGTTGCCATGTATTTATGCCGTGAACTTACAGAGTGTTCCCTGCCACAAATTGGGGATTATTTTGGCGGGCGCAGCCATACCACTGTCCTGCATGGCTGCAACAAAGTCCTAGAACAGATGGCGCAAGATAGCTTATTTGCCTCTAAAGTTCAAAAAATGCGGCGTTTGACGACAAACAAACAATAAAAATATTGCGTTCTTATTGGCGCTGCAAAACGCCTGTATTAACAAATTCCCGCAATTCCTCAACCCGCTGTTCTATCATCTGATGAGCTTTGCCTTGTACCGCTGGATTATGCTGGTTATTTGCTAGCCAGCGCAAACTCGCCACTTGACGAGCCGCGATGAATGTTTCTAAATGTTCATAAGGAGGTAGCTGCCGTTGAGCCGTATAGCCTTCCCATAGACCATCTACCAAATCTGGATAACGCGGGTCTAATTTTAACTGCCACAAGAGAGGCGCTAAATCGTAAATAAAATAACCAAAACCGCTGTATTCAAAATCCAAAGCACAAATTTTTTCCCCTTCAAATAAAATATTTTTGAGCAGCAAATCCCCATGAATTAAGCCAAAATGCGCTTCATCTGTGCCGATAGCTTCCATCGCCGTTTTCACTTGTTCTTGGACTTCAGCGATGATGGCTTGTTGTTCCTCTGTGAAGCTGGTTTCATCAGCAAGTGCATAGGTACCTTCGTTACTGAATAAGCCTTCGTAATCCAAATTTGGACGCAACGATAAGTTGCGATTGTTACGAATATTTTGCCAGTGGGTCGCCGGCACATCGTGCAACCGCGCTAAAAAGGCACCGATGCGCCGAATTTGCTTTTGCGTGAGTTCTGCTTGAGCAGGCGTAACGCCCGGCAAGTGATGAAATAACACGCCACAGACATTCGCTTCCGGCAAAAATACGTACATTTGCTTGGCGGGCGCATCAATGGATTCTGGTACAGCCAATCCTGCTTCTTTTCGCAACGTGTATAAGACGAGCAGTTCGCCCATTAACCGCCAACGGTCTTTTTGGTGGGGCTGACGACTGAGCCGCAAGACATAGCTTTGCGTCCCATTCTGCACCTGAAAAACGGCATTATGTGTATATGCCAACCATTCAACAGTCGTGTACTGCATCTGGTATGCCTCAAGCGCCTGGTATGCTAATGTCAACCATTTATCAGAATTCATGATGAATTATCCATTTCAGCTAATGTTCCCATCTTTGATTGCTGCCATAAATTGCTGAATTGCTATTTGGTCATGCTGTGTATATGCCTCAAAATGAGTCGGTAGTTGCGTGTAATCTATTAGAACACGAAAAGGGCGTTCTGCCACAGTCATGGCATACACATTGCCTAAATCCAACACGACAAATTCTGCCTTTTCTAAAGGTATTGGAACAATAGGAAGTTTATCTAATATCCTAAAACCATACACATCGGTTTTGCCGGGCGAAAATTCTGGGTGTGGATCCGTGATGAGGATATGATATGGCATTGCTCCCGGTTGCTTATCCGCATAACTTGGAATCTGGGAGGTCAGCGGGCGACGTTCATGAAGATAATCAATCTCGACCAAACATAAGCCACTTCGCAGTGTTTCTAGGCGTTTTTCTAAATATTTGCCGTGATACGACCCCCCCGGTTTGTTTGCTGGGGATAATACTTCCACACGGGTTACAGCATGACCCGCTATATCTGAAATAATCACCGCATCAAGAGCTTGTTCTTCTAAGATGGCTTGAACAGGCAGTGTGAGGGTTGGCGTGCTATATGTGGCGATTGCGGCTGAAGCTGTTTGGGTTGGTTTTTCCTTCAAAATCAACACATCGGCAATGCTGGTATCTGTTGGGAATGATGAAGGGAACATCTCGGCGTCATAAACACCGATTTGAAGCGATTCTTCTGGACTCGCATAATAATTTTCAGGCAAGATCTGATTCAAAACTTGAGCAATATGCACCAAATGATAGGTATGAAAACTACGCCACCGATTACCACGTTGTTGCAAAGCACTGTTCAAATGAGGATTAATACCGGGATATAAATTTTTTGCGATCATGGTACATCCTTTGCTGTTATCTGCTGGATATACGTATTTTCCTTTTTCAACTGGGATAACCAATGTTATACTTGTCCTGATATTGATTCAACTACCCCACCATGAGATATTGTTGTGACCACTATTTCTTTTATGACTGCCAATTATGTTGCCCGACCCGTCGCTTATCACATGACCGATGGTTGGATGCAGGGCGATACCGCCACTAATGATTATTTTAAACCGATTGCCACTTTCGCAGACCGTTTCGATGCATATCTGGCTGATATACACGCAATGGGCTTTGCCGCACTCGATATTTGGATAGCCATTCTTAACCCCCTGTGGGCAACCCCAGAGCATATCCAGATTGCCGCCGAGTTGCTCCAAAAACGCCAATTACAAGTGGTCAGCCTTGCAGGTGGCTTTGGGAATAGCTTAGAAGATTTTGAAAAAACCTGCCAATTGGCAACCGCGCTCAATACACGTATTTTGGGTGGCTCAACTGGATTATTGCACACTAACCGCACTGCTCTAGTTGCCCGCTTGCGGCATTATGGTCTGGTCTTTGGGCTGGAAAATCATCCCGAAAAATCGCCTGAAGAACTGCTGCAAAAAATCGGTGACGCAGATAGTGATGTGATGGGCGCAACGGTGGATACCGGTTGGTTTGGTACCCATAACATGAATGCCCCACAAGCGTTACACGCCTTGGCGAAACGGATATTGCACGTTCATTTAAAAGATGTGAAAGCGCCGGGGGGACATGAAACGTGTCGTTATGAATCAGGCTGCGTTGGTATTGCGGCGTGTGTACAAACGCTCAAGGATATAGGGTATACCGGAGCAATCAGCATCGAACATGAACCGGAGCACTTCGACCCCACGGAAGATGTCATCGCTAGTTTTGCCGCGCTGAAAGGTTGGCTGACGGCATGAAAGAATCCTCAGCGGTGATTGAGCGCATTCGCCAAGTTAATTCGCAGTATCAACAACTTGAATTGGCAATGGTGGATGATGCACTGGTACGCTTGAAACCGGGACAATCGCTTTTGGCACGGCGCATAGACCGTAATCCCGAAATTGAGCATTGGGATCCTTATTTGCGTGAACACTGGTGGCCCGTGGGCATGACCGCGAATAAGACGCTACTCATTGAACGCCCGATGGCTTTTCAATATGAGCCGCAGCAATTCGTCAATTTGCTTGGTCCTATCGGCGAACACTATAAATTTCGCAAGTCACTGCGGAATGTGTTGCTCGTTGCCTATGATACCGAACCCACGCCCTTAACCATTATGACACCGCTGCTGCAAAAAAATGGTGTGAGCGCGACATTGGTGCTGCTTGGCAAAGCCCGCGATTATGATACGACGCATCTGCCCCCTACTTTAGAAGTGATTCGCGGGGATGATAAATTGGCATGGGATGGGCAAGTGATGACACTCGGTTGGGCTGACCAAGTGTTTATCGTTACTGGGCAAGATGATGAACTGTATCGCTTTGCAGAAATCATGGCGATGCTGCGCGAAAAACGATTGGATATTCCCGCCAATTATGCCTTTGGGGTTTTTCAGCCGATACAGCCGTGCGGTGTTGGGGCGTGCAGTGCGTGTATGCTGCGACTGAAAGATGGCTTCGCGCCTGTTTGCACCAAAGGTCCCGCTTTTGATTTGACGCAAGTCATTTTGCCAAATCTATAAACGTATCATCACAAATTACATTACTATTGCACTAAAGCCGTTTTCAGGCGAACACGCTATAATCATACAAATGGCTTCTTTGTTTCGGGCAGGAGCAGCACTTATGATGAAATCCCGTTATCGCTTATTTGCGCTGGTTGTTGTGGTATCAGCGTTATTTTTGTGGTTGATGATTGGCTTAAGCAGCGCCCAAACCGCCACACCTACGGTCGTCGCTACTGCCGCTAGTGGTGTCGGCGGCGCAGCCCAAACCGGAACAAATTGGATTGGGCAGTTCTATAACACTGCCGATTTAACGGGCAATGTGGTCACAACGGCGTTATTTCCCTTGGGGCTAAACAAGAATTGGGGAACAGGCGCACCGACCGATGGCAATAATGCGGTTGTGCCGGGCGTTAATCCCGATAATTGGTCAGCCCGTTTTACCACGGCGGTGAGTATCACTGCGGGCTTATATGATTTTATCTTAAGTGCGGACGATGGGGCGCGTGTTTATATTGATGGCACGCTGATTCTGGATAATTTCAGCAATACTGGGTTAATTACCCAAATCGCTACTGTTTCGCTGGCAGGCGGCACTTATACGCTCATCGTGGATTATAACGACAAAGCAGGCAGTGCTGTCTTGCAACTCAGTTGGGTCACATCAGCGGGAACGCCTGCGCCCACCGGCACAATCGCGCCTATCGCTACGGGGCAAGTCGCTAGTGTGCGCGGTTTGGCATTGCGGACGGGACCTTATAAAGGGGCATCCTTGGTCAATGTGCTGCGCCCCGGCAAAGATTATACATTGTTGGCACGCAATACCAGCGAAGGATTATATACTTGGTACTATGTGCAGGTCGGCGACCCAACAGTAGGTAATTTGCAATTTGGATGGGCGTCTGGGCGCTATTTGACCATTACAGGCACCCCCGATATTCTGCCATTTGCAGGCAGTTCTTTTGACCAGATTGATGGTGCGCCCGATGTGGGCGTAACAGGCACCACCCGTTCTGTTATGAATTTCCGTATTCGTCCAAGCGAGCGCACGCAGCGTATCGGGCAAATACCTTGGGGTGCGACGGTCTCAATTATTGGACGCACCATTCAGGACGGGCGCAATTTCTGGTATCAAGTGCGATATAACGGTCAAGTGGGTTGGATTCTGGCAGCGTATGTTGGCACACGCGGCGTTATGGATTCAGTCCCCATTCGCTGATTTATCAATTCTCCTCTTGCCCAACACCCCCTGACATGAGTATGTTAGAGCAAAATCATAGTCAGGGGTGTTATCCTCATCGTGAAATTTTCAAAATGCAGCGGTCTTATCTTCTTTTTCGTGTGGATACTGACCCAACCTAGCCTACTCATCGCCCAAACTAATCTATTGGATGATTTGCCAGAGTGCGGTTTTACGGCTGAATCAGGCATTGATGGCTTAAAAGTCGGTGCGGTCATCCTCAATTTGGAAACAGGCGCGGGCTGTACAGAGTATTTGGATGAGTCTTTCCAAGTTGCCAGTGTGCCTAAAATTTTTGTTGCCGGGGCATATTATGATTTGGTGAGTCGTGGACTTGCTTCCATGAATACCAAACTCACTTTCACCGATGCCTATTGGATGGGCGGCGCGAATGACTGCCTCACGCAAGGACTCATCGGCACACAATATACCACCCGCGAATTGGTCGAATTCATGATTAATTGCAGCGATAATGCGGCTACTTGGATGCTGATGGATGCTATCGGGCGCGGCGCAGTGCAGGCGTATATCAACAGCACGGGCATTCAAAACGTAGGTGAAATTATCCCCTACAGCGAAGTAGACAGGCGCA
>JALHOR010000098.1:0-14450 GCA_022842885.1 Anaerolineae bacterium | reverse complement strand
AAATTGACCTTTTTAGATGACCGTTGGGCGAATGTGCCAGCGGCGCTGGCATCACGTTTTTATCGTAGTCGCTTCACTGCTGGTTTGGAAAATTATTTTAACCCGCTGCCAAATCTGGAAAATGGCGATTTCGCCTTCATGAATGGCAGTTATTTACAATCCGCAACGACCAATACGGCAACACCCCGCGCTATCGCTGACTATATCCTCAAATTGCGTGAAGATGCTGCTAATCCTGCTGGAGGCAATAACAGCGTTGTCGCCCGCTTTTTGTTCGAGACGATGCTCTATACCCAGCGATTAAATAGCACGCAAGCATTCCCCGGCACGCTGTTGGTGGCGGCAAAAAATGGTTTTGACCGCGGCTTAGTGGCAGAAGTGAATGTCTTGTTTTCGACAGATAATCTAAGAACACCGAGTGGAATAGCGATTATTTTTACGCAGCAATCCAACATGGACACAGCTTCTTTGGAACTACCGCGTGATTTCCGGGGACAATTAAATCGTTATCTGCGGGATGTATCGCCGCAAATTCTGGATGTTCTCTATCCTGATTTTGCTGAACCGGAGGTGACGCCGGGCTTAAATATTTCATCGGTACTTTTCCAACGTCGGAACAATATTGCTCCGTGTTGGCAAGCGTATTTTGACTCCAACTTTACCGAGAATCAGGTAGACACGCTGGAACAATGCTGGTCAAACTTGGGGACACGCTACAACTATGGGCGCAACGAAGATTTGGGTATGGGCGTCATCCTACGCGGGTTGGATGGGGCAGATACACGCATAATCTTTATCTATACTGCGCCGGATGGCACGCGCTATTCCTACCAAACAGACCGCCGTTATCAAGATAAAGCCGGCATTTATTGGTTTCATCCGCTGGATGTAGCCGGACAATGGCGCGTGGATATTTACCTCAATGGGGCGCATGTGTATCAGGATTTTGTTCAGGCGGGTTAATATGTTTATTCGGTTGTTCCGGTTACCAGTGTAAATTCTCGATACACCCAATCGGTGGTCTCGTCGCCGCGCCGCGAGACTGCCCGCACCCGCAGCACATAATCGCCATCAGGCAACATGATACTGCCTTCAGCTTCGCCCATGGGTGTGCAAGTCACACCACCAAATAAACAAAAGGCGATCATTTGCTCTAACTGAACGAAAACAGGTTCAGCAGCATCATTCTGGCGCGGATCTTCTGGCAAGGCATAAAGTTCAAGATGCACTTCTTTGATGCCTTCCCCATTGTTTGTACCGTAGCGCGTGTCCCAAACGGTGGCTTCAAATAAAGTATCACTCACTGCTTCAATCACCATACCATCAGCCGCCGGTTGGTTAATCGTGATGACCACTTCGCCAATCAAGCGCGGCAGCACAAATACTGCTCCCGCGATAGCAATAATCAGAACAGCCAGAATAATGCCAATGATAATGCGAGGATTATTAGTCATAACAAATCTCTCCAGAGAAGAAAATTTTCCATTTTATCCTGCAAGAGAGCGCAGCAATGCTCTCTGATTATGATAAAGCTTTTCCAGCAAATCCCTTAATTCTTCGGCAATTGCCAATGGGGGATGTCCGCTGAGTGCGGTTGCAATCAAACGTTCTGCTTCCCGAAATTGACCACATTCTAGAGCAAGGGTAGCCGCACTGCGTAACAATACAGACCGGGCTGGCTCATCAAAAATAGCAATCTCAGCAGCAGCACTACTTTCCAACTCAAATGCTTGTTGGAAAAATGTCATTGCTGCGGTATTATCACCTTGCCGCCGGGCTTCATCAGCGCGATCTGCCAATTCCATTGCCTTGTGATGTAAACTACGTGTCGTGTCCATCTTTTTCTATCACATCCGCTATAAGTTGACTAAATTCTACAACAACAATATAGGCAGGCAACCGAGTATCATCGGAAAGACTGATTTGTTTTTCTTTGCGACGTACCCTTGCGCGAATTTCACCTGTATTCTCAGCTTTGAGAATACCTGAAACTTCCAAACGGGCTGATTTTTGCAAGAAAGACGATTCTTTTTCATCCAACCAATAATCGAATCCTGTTCCCTTACGTGACCGTTCCACAATGGTGTAGCTTGTCAACTCTAGCATCAATAAGAAAGCAATACCGCAAGCTGCTTTTTCGGTAGTCTCGCTCATATCAGCCCAAGTTCGCCGCATTTGGTCAGTGATTTCATCTTGCCATTCCAGTTGAAAAGAATCATCTGATATGCCTGTTGTCTTTAACAAAACACCATTTTTATGTTGATGATAATCAAGGCATATCAAACAGGCTTCCAAGTGTGCAGCACTGGCAATGGCGCTTATGCCTGGAAAACCACTCTTCAAACGGTCAAGATTTAGTACACGAATAGTCATAATAGAAAAAGGGGAACTTTCATTCCCCCTAGATTAACCTATTCCTTCACCACATCATCTAATTCCATATCCGGCATATCGGATTCATTCGGCAAGCCTACTGCCGGGGGCAAATCATCAAATTTGAGTGCGTCGGTCGCTGTTCCGGTTGCCGCTTGCATCAGCAGTACCAAGCGATTAGCCATGGCTGCCGGGTCAGGATGAATACCATCTTGGAGCAGCGCCGTCTCAAACACCTGCTCGATGACAGCATCAATCAACGGATTTTCTGGATTTTGTGCCAAGAGCGTCGAAACATTATGCAGCAAAGGATGGCGCGGATTCAGTTCTAAGGTTTTGATAGGCAGTTGATATTCGCGGTCAAGCAAGCGATTAATGCGATACATGTGCCGATTTGCACCAGCATCATCGCTAATGAGGCGGGCGGGACTGCCGACTAAAGTTTTGCTCTCTTTCACATCCTTCACGCGCCCACCGAGTACCTCTTTCACCCGCACACTCAGCGTTGCAAAGGTATCTACGGGCAGCGATTCAGCTTGTTTTTCAGCCTCCTCAGACGGTTTACCTACATCTTTCAGGTCAATATCGCCTTCATCTACACTGCGAAATTTGTGATTTTTATATTCGGTCAAGCCCATCGGCAGCATGGCATCAATGGGGTCAGAAAAGTATAGCACTTCGATACCGCGCTGACGGAAAGCATCCAAATGTGGGCTGCGTTTTGCGCCCGCAAAATCATCAGCAATCACATAATAGATGTCGTTTTGCCCCTCTGCCATGCGTCCAACATAATCCTCCAGCGAATGGAAACTATCGGGGTTATCATCGTGGCTGCTGTTGAAGAAAATTAGGTCATAGAGGTCATCTTTATCCTGCGGCGTCACCACCAAGCCTTGTTTGAAGAAGCGCCCAAACTGCGCGTGAATCTTCAAATATTGGTCGCGTTCTTTTTGCGCCATGCGTTTTAAATCGCCCAAGATGCGGCTGGTAATTGCCTTTTTCAGGTTAGCGATGATGCGGTCAGATTTGATGCTTTCACGGCTGACATTGAGGGGCAAATCTTCGCTATCCACAACGCCATGCACAAATTGCAGATATTCTGGCAGCAAATCTTTGTTGTAATCCTGAATCAGCACCTTCCGGGCGTAAAGCTGCAAGCCGGATTCTTTGCGCGGGCTAAACATCGAATTCTCGCGGCTGCCGGGGACAAACAACAGCGCGTAAAACTGCATCGGCACATCAGCACGCAGGTGAAGATGATACAGTGGTTCGTTAAAATCCATCGTAAACATACGATAGAAATTTTTATAATCGTCTTCCTGTGTTTCACGCGGGGATTGCCGCCATAACGCCGTTTGTTTATTGACTGCCTCAGTACTCTCTGTGCCAACATAAATCGGGAAGGCAATATAATCCGAATGACGTTTGATGATGTCTTTAAGTTTCCATTCGGATAAAAATTCTTTGGCATCATCTTTCAGATTCAAGATAATATCGGTGCCGCGTGTCGCTTTATCACCAGCATCTAGCGTATAGGTTGTACCCCCAGTTGCCTCCCAAACAATGGCTTCGGCATCGGGTTTATATGACCGCGAAACGACCCGCACTTTATCGGCAGCCATGAACACGCTGTAAAACCCTACACCAAATTGCCCGATGATATTTTGCGCGGTTTCACTATTGGGGGCATCTTTAAGGCGTTGCAGGAAATTTTTTGCGCCGCTTTTGGCTATTGTCCCTAAGTTTTCAATGATTTCATCGCGGGTCATGCCAATGCCTGTATCGCTGATGGTTAATGTGCCAGCGTCATTATCAAAGGTAATGCGGATAGCAGGTTCAACTTCTGGGTTCAAAATATCGCTGCTGGTCAATTGCTCAAATTGCAGCCGATTCAGCGCATCGGAGGCATTAGAAATCAATTCGCGCAAGAAAATCTCGCGCTCGGTATACAGCGAATGAATCAAAATATCGAGTAATTGCTGCGTTTCTGCCTGAAAAGTCATGGTTTGCGACATAGGGTTTTGCTCCATGAGAAGATGTTCAACCAACAAACACAAAATAAAGGACGATTCATCGGGTAGTTTTACCACAACCATATAAGAAAAATGTAAAAGATTCTGAGTGGGGAAATGAAAAACCCGCACTATCAGCTTGCGGCAGAATGATACAGCAGTTGTCGCAATTAATCTGCCATCATGGTCATCATCGCAAAAAAACCTCTTGCAAAATTGCCCAACAATCCCTATACTAATATACAAGATGGGCAATTAGCTCAATTGGCAGAGCACTCCTTTGACGTGGGAGTGGTTAGAAGTTCGAGTCTTCTATTGCCCACAATCTAAGACACCACTCGAACATCCGACAGCAATGTCGGATGTTTGATTCTCAGCGAGGTTCTCCGAGGAACTTCTACCATTGCCTACCTTTTCAGATACCTCTTGCAGATAAGCGAATGGTGGAAGCCAATCCACACGAATTATTTTTCCCTCAGGGTTCAAGACAACCCTCTCAACAACGTTCCGCAGGAGTTCTTTCTGATCAAGACGCGGTAACGTTTCATACAGTATACCCAATTTTGCAATTATGTTTAGCGCTTCATCAAGATCACTGATATAAGTCTCACAGCGCTGATCTAAAAGTGCCAAGCCACCTCTCAAACGCTGGCGTTTATCCTGCCACTCTGCCCATAAATCACGCCAGTTTTCCTCTGTTACCATACCCGATGCATATAAGCGCAGCACCCGTGCTTCCTCATCGTCAATCTGCTTGAGTGAGCGCTCGATTTCAGCTCGTTCATCAGGACGCAACCGCCCCAATTTATCCGCAACCTCTTCGATATAGTATTCCCGGATACGTGCCATCAGCTTAAGGCTAACCTGTACGCGATGAAGCCGAGTGGCAAGTTGTTCCTCGACATCGCTGCACAGGAAGTGGATCGGATAACGTTCAAGGCGGTAGTGAGCTGTTCCACCCCCAGACCGCTTCGTGTTCGAGGTTGAACACTGCAACCGATACAATTTATCGCCCGGCATAGTAGGGACTTTGGGAGCAGCGGAAAGATAGAGCAATCCCTTCAACAGATAATCATGTTTCCGCCGCGTGTATTTGTTCTGGGAACGCTTGGTCAGAATCTCCAGACCACGCTCAAATTCCTCTGTTGTGACGATAGGCTCCCAGTTGCCTCGTAACGTTTTCGGCGGGATACCTGCTTCTTCGCTGACGATCCAGCCTGCATAAGTCCAATTGTGAAAAATATCTGCCAGTGTGTTGTAGTTGGCTTTGCGCTTTCCGTTCTCCTTTACTTCAACAAATGGTCGTCCGCTGCGATGGCGATAGCCTCTGGTATGAAGCTCTTCAGCGATTTCTGCCAGCGTCAAACGATCTTCCAGGAGCAAATCCCACGCGAACCGCCAGATTTTGGCACGTTCCGGGTCTTGCTCAAGATGATGTCCTTTTTTCATGTAGGATTTGCGTCCCGGTTGGTCATCCTCGACACTCTGGTAGCCATCGGGGTGAAGTCCCAGATAGCCACCATGACGGCGCTTTGTCTCGCCTGCGCCTTTGATACGGAGTCCTGATAACATAGACTCGCGCCGTGCCAGTGTGAAGGATAATGCCACAATTACCCTATCATCCGGGTCCATTGGATCGAGGTCAGGGTGGTTGGCAAAACGAACCGACACCCCAAATTCATCCAATTCGTCAATGGCACGCAATGCCTCAGTATCGTTGCGTCCGAAACGATCTGCTCGTTCCACCACGACATGCGAAAATTTCCCCAACCGAGCATCTTCAAGCATTCGCTGATAGTCTGTTCGCAGCGGCGTTCTGCCGGTCAAAATATCCTTATAGATGCCAATGACGGGTAAATCCGAACGTTCAAGTACAGCCCGGTCAATCATGAAACGCTGCCGACCCTGCGACGCTTCGGGATTCTGTGATTCTTCATCGCTGGTGCGTAGATAAATCGCCCAACCGTGCTGGGCTGGAACAGCCTTGTTTTTACGACGTGCCATAAACCGTACCATTCGTCATCGGGTTAACCTGGAAATCACGATACAACAGTTTTGGAATCCTGTGTTTTTTCGCCCTCTAGCTGCCGGATTTCCTCATTATTGGTGTGCTGTTGATCCGATTTTTTTAACAGTTCCGCCACTGCCATGAGACGCTTATACATCTCATGCGTTTTGATCCGGCTTGTACTCTCAGCATCGGGTAACGTTTCTGATAGGGTGATCATGGCTCAAGTACCCTGTGATCTTTCAGTATGTGGTCAATCCACGAGTAGATATCGCCGCCCTTTAGATAGAACTCGGTAATGTCCTTGCCGGCAGGAAGTTCGATAGGGCGAAAGCGTGGCGAGAGCGAAAGAAGTCGGTTCGCACCTTTTTCTCCTGCTGCATCACGGTCATAGGCGACCAGGACTGTATGACAATGCGTGAGTTCGGCATACCAGCGCGAGCTGAGAATCGCGGTGGCACTGCTCAACGTTACAACTGCTGCCAGATCACCGGCTTCCTGCCGCGCCAGCAGTGCGTCAAACTCACCTTCGCAGAATAGAGCGACATCCCGATTTGCCAGTTGGTCAGCGCCGTACAAGCCATTGACGTTGCCACCCTTAATCTGCTGGTATTTCGGTGTGCCATAGGCGCGGCGGACTTTGACTGCCCACAGCGCATCCGCCGCAAACCAGGGGATCGTGATCCCGCAGGGGACATCCATCTCTTCGATCACCCGCCAACTATGGAAATCCCCTGGTACATAGCCCAATCGGGCGGCTCGAATCGTGCGAGTCGTCAAGCCTCTGCCTGTCAGATAATCCAGTGCTGGTTCGCCCGCTTCTGACCAGAGGGTTTCCTCTGCCTGGCTAACAATGCGTTCTGCCCGATGCTGCCAGTCCCATTCCGGTGGCTCCGAAGGCGATTTCAGGCACTTGCGCTCGCCAGGGACAACATCCTCCACCCGCTCGCCCAATACCCGCAAGGCTTCGACAAAACTCAGGCGGCGGTAGTTGGTGAGCCAATCCAGGGCATCACCGCTGGTGTCACAGGCTCCAAAACAGCGGTAGCCGTTCGCCCAGACTGCTAGGCTGAAACCTTTATGCTCGTTATGAAACGGGCATTTCCATAAGTAAGCCCGCCCACCACGCAGTGGGGCAGGTCCCAAATCCTGCTCGACCAGACGGCGCAGGTCACAGTGTTCTTTCAAATGTTGTGTATCCGTCACGTCTTCTTCCTCTGGCTCTCTAATTGACACGCGCTATGACAATTGACAATTGACAATTACTGGCGATTGTCACGATCCCGCGACAGTTGCTGCATCGGTTAGTCGATATGCCTCGGACTTCACACCGGGTTTGGGTGGGAGTTCGACGCGCTCGATGCAGCCGTCTTCTTCCAACGCCCGGAGCGCCTCAATCACCGGCTTACGGGGCGAACGGAGCGCTCGATAAATGTCCCGCACGGTTGCCACACCCCCACAGGCACGCAGGAAGCTGAGAATGCGATTTTCCAGCCGCCCCTCTTCGTTCTCGCCCAAATCCGCCAGCAGGCGGTGGGCAGATGCTCGCCAGTCTTCGACAATCTGCTGCGCCCGATACCAATGCGCGGCTGTCACCTTTGGATGAGGCAGCCCACCATTCTCGTCCGCCCAATCCATCGCTGCCAGCAGGGTTGTCACTTTGATTGCCTGCACGTGCAAGCGTCCGTAAACAGCGCGGAGGCGATCATCCAATGAGGAACTGGGGGCAGTCATCGCCCGCAGCGCCTGTTCATAGGCATGGCAAGAAGTCCAGATGTCGGCTGAGAGCGACCATGCCTCGGCGGTTTTCTTCTCGCCGAGAGCGTCGGGCAGCGGCGGTTCTGGCAGACGTTCATGCAGCCGCCGCAGGCGGTTCGCCAGATCAGTCGGTGTCTGGCTGTCTTTCGGAGCAGATCGTTCCTTATAGTCCGGTTCCGGTGTAAGCAGTCCAAAGCGGGCGAGGTTGCCATTGAACCAGTCGGATGAGGACAGCGCTGACGACAGTTCAGCCGGTGTTGCCGCGCCCAGAATGGACAGCGCCGCATCGCGGATCACGACCAGCCCTTTGTTGTTGGTATTGCTATCCATATAGGGCGGGCAGTCGTAGAGGGTCATGATGAGTTCTTTCAGACCCGCCATGTAATCGCGACCCATTGATTTGAACAGCCCGGAAAGCTCGTCGCGGAGCAGCCCACGCTGGGCGGCGTAGCGGTTGCCCTTCTCCAACCGCGCCCGGTCAAGTTGCGGAATGTCGGCGAAGTTGGGCGGGAGAATGCCGCCGAGCATCGACATGAAATTCTCCGGCGATCCCGGCTGTGGCATGAGCATATGCGGGATTGCCAGCCGTGCGACTTCCGAGGCGAGGCTCAAGCCTGCGGATTTGCGGTAGTAAGTGGAGACGGCAACGACCATCAGATACAGGTTAGGAAAGACCTGCTGCCGCCATGGAGTATGAATGTAGAGTCTGCGTCCGACGGCGATGGCAGCCAGATACAAGCCTGCACCGAGATGAAAAGCCAGTGGTGTTTCATTGGCGGCACTGCCTGCCCAGCGGATGTAGTCGTTCAGCCATTTTCCGACACCCGCTGCCTGTTGAAGTTGAGCTTCCGTCAGTTTTGCCGATGCGGGCAGTTCCGGGACGATATTGAGATCAGCGGCACGCTGCGGCAGCGGTGGGGGTAGGGTATTCGGGTCTACCGCCAGCACCGCCCGTAAGAGTTCCTGCCCCAGCACTTTACGGAGAAAGCGCAGGTCGTCCGGCACATTCGTGTCGAGATGTGCCAGCAGGAGTCCGACAGCGGGACTGAGTTGCAGGTTGTCCCAGGACATGCCCACCAGTGCCCGCGCCAGTCCATAGGCATCATGTGGGGAGAGCGTGAAGGGGGATGTCATAAGGCTTCACGCTCCTGCACTTCAAAGGGCTGTCCACGCCGCTGTTCTTCCGCCTCAAGCGCCTGCACCACCAGTATAAAAATGAGGTTGGCAAGTGGACGATGCTGCTCCCGCGCCCACTGCTCCAGTTTGCGCCGCGTCGCCGCTGTCAGCCGGAACGCGACCCGTTCCAAAAAAGGTTCCTGATCCATCACTCTGGTTTCCTTTCGTCAGCTTGATGTTTTCAGGATAAGTGAAAACGTAGAACTTGTGTGCGAGAAAAGTGGACAATCTGCGTGAGAAAATGGGACAACTTCGATGGGAAAATGGGACAAATAGGGTGAGAAAAATGGACAACTGAATCGGGAATTTTGGACAAGTGGCGAGGACAAACCAACTTCCTACTATTTTCGTAGGTGGTTCAATCCGTTTATGCTTGCATCGTTTGGAATTTGTAATACCATAGAGATTCGGAAATAGAACATCTGTTCGTAATTCTCGTTCAGTGAGCGACCCTCGGCGCGGTCGCAAGGAGGTATACTCTAAAATGAAACCCGTCCGAGTGGTCGTGATTGACCGTAATGACATCACCCGCAAGGGAGTGGAGGGGATCGTCAGCGACGCTGGCGACCCTTTTCAAGTGACCGCTACCCTGGTCCATCTGCGTGAGGTTGACCCATGTCTCAAGAAACAGGCAGTGGAAGTCATCATTCTGGATGACCAGACCGTTCATCCCAATGAAGTGATTCAGTTAGCCACCACCTGCCACCAGCGCTACCCGGATACCGGACTCATCGTCCTGAGCCAGCGGCGCAGCCGAGAGTACATTCAGGGGGTGATGCGTCAGGGCAATGCCAGCTTCATCCTCAAGAACGGCGATGTGCAGGCGCAGTTACTAAAAGCATTGCAGTTCATCAGCGGCGGGTATCCATTCATCTCACCGGATGCCTTCAAAATCATGAACAGCAGTTCGTCGCAGCCGCTGGACACGCAGGACTGGGATGTGCTGCGGCTGACCGAGCAAGGGCTGCGGGCTAAGGCAATTGGTGTGCAGCTCGGGATTTCGATCAAAACCGTCTACCGCGTACGTGGCAAATTGAAACAGATCCTGGGTGTCAGCAATAACGAAAGTATCGTGGATGCTGCCCGCAAACAGGGATTACTTGAACGCAAAGAGTGACCTCATCTACGCTTTTATCGACCCCTTCTCCAGTGATTGTAAAAATTACATGACCCTGAGAAAATTACCGGCGCGGTTGTCCCATTTTCCCGCGCCGATTGTCCCATTTTCTCGCCCAATCACGAACGCTTCTGTGATAGGCTGAAATCAAACCATGGAATGGGACGAGGGCAAGGGCATGAAACGACGCATCCTCATCGCGGATGAAGCCGACCTGATGCTGGTCGGTATCCAGACGATTCTGAAAGACAACCCAGCCTGCGAGGTGGTGGCAACTGTCCGCAGCGCCAGCGAACTGCTGGAAACCTGCAAGCAGATCCGCCCGGAGGTCATCATTCTCAATGAGCAGCTTGATGCGCTGGTGGATGTGCTGGCGCTGGTCGAGCGGCTGAAACAGATCACCCCGCAGTCGCGGCTGATGATCCTGGGCGGGCTGTCCGAAGGACTGCTTATCCGGGATTTGTTTGCCTGTGGTGTACTGGCGTACCTCTTTGAAGGGGACGACCTGAAAGATCATCTGCTGCCTGCCATTGGCGCAGTCGTGCAAAATCGCCCGTATCTCTCCCCGACCGCCAACAGCGCCTATCTGTTAGCGATGCAATCGCCGCTGCGCGACTGGCAGTTGGACACCGAAGCCCGCGCTGTGCTGCGGCTGCTGATGCAGGGACTACACATCGCCGACATCGCCCACCAGATGGACATTCCCATGCGCCGCGCTTACTTCCTGCGCTATAAGCTGAAACAGCGCTTCGGTGCGGCCACCAATGAACACCTCATCAGTCGGGCGGTGGCTGAAGGATTTGCCCCGACTGAAGCCTGATGGTAATTTTTCCGCCCGATTTGTCAAAATTGACGGGCTAAAAGTGTAATCCTACACCGGTTGGACACGCTGCATTTGTTACGCTGAGTCTCAGTGAGAGACGGAGGAGACGAATGCGGCGTTTTTTGTTGATATTATCTGTGCTGTGCCTGGTGACGTGGGGTACGGTCTTTTATCTGTTATTTGAACGGGGCGAACAAGGAACAGCGGTGCTACCCACCCTGATGGTGCTGCCTTCGCTGACTCCCTCGAATACGCCAACGCGCACGTCACCGGCGACAAACACACCCACCGCGACGGCGACGCTGACCCCGACCTACACCCCAACGGCAACCGCAACTTTCACGCCAACCCTGACACCCACACTCTCAACGAGAGTGGTCGAAATCAGCGCAGTCATGCCCGGTGTGTATGTGCTACCAACAGCAACGGATTTTCCTTTCGGCACGATCCTGCTGTCCGCACCACCGCAGCCCATCGAGCCACTGCCGGATGCCACGAACGAACCACCGCCTTATGAAGGCTGGTACAGCTTTGAGTCGGACAATCCCGCCGTGCAGTACAGCACGCCCTGGGAACCGCGTCTCCATGTGAATGCCAGTCGTGGGCAGTATCACCGCAGCGAAAATGTCCAGAGTTATGCCAGCTTCACCTTTGAAGGTGAAGGCTTACGCATCCGCTACATTGCCGCCCGCAACATGGGCATCTTCCAGGTGATCGTAGATGGCGTGGTCATCGACACCGTAGATGCGTATGCGACGGAACTGGCATTTCCCGGCACACGGGTTTACACCATCGGAAGCGGGACACACACGCTGGAACTTCGCAGCGCCCAGGGACGCAACCCGCAGAGCGAGGGTTATGTGCTGGCACTGGATGCGGTGCAGGTGTTTCGCGGGACAGCCAACACGTTGATTATTCCACCACCGGTTGAGACCTACACGCCAACGCCTCAGCCGATGCCAGCCGCTGGCGTGGAACTGGTCGGTGCGCCGCCGACAGTGCAGGCAACCACGACACCCATCCCGCCCTCACTGGTAACAGTCTCCGTCGTCATCGCCTATGACGAGAATGGCAACCGCGCTGTCGATCCGGCGGAAGGCGTGTCGGGCATTTCAGTGCGGGTGGTCGAAGTCGGAACGAACCGCGTGATCGCGCAGGCATTCACCGACAGCAGCGGCTTCGCCCAGCTACAGGTGGTGACTTCCGCACAGGCGCGGGTGGTCGTGCCGTATTTTGGCAAGGTCTGGCAGCTTCCCAACAGTCGGCGCGGCGGCAATGTCCGCTTCACGCTGCTGCTCACCCCCGGCAACCAACCCGGTCTGATTCCTTAAGCGAGGACAATCCTGATGAATGATGCAATGTCTTTGGCGCAGGTACAGCGTTCCATGCTGCTGCGCTCGATCTACCTGCTGGTCGCGCCGGTCATGATGCTCTTTGCAGTTTTGGCATGTGGCACGATTGTCACCGACCTGCCTTCCTACATCTGCCCAACGGCAGTGCCGCAGGCGACGGCGACGACACTGGCAGGAACACCCATACCGACGCTGCCGCCTCCGCCTACCCCCTACACCATTATCCCGCCGCAGGATTTTTACGTCGGGGATGCGGTCTTGGTCGGGCAGCAAGGTGCGCCGCTGCGTCTGCGTTTCCGCCTGCAAAATGTGCAAAGTCAGCCCACAGGGTCGCGCAATCTGGTGACGTGGCGGCTGGAAATCCGCAATCTGGGGGGCGCGACTTACGAAACCATCCCCGTTGCCCTGATGGTCATCACCCGCATCAACACTGCTAATGGTGAACAGATCGGGACGTGGCACACATCGGAAACAGCGATGGCAGCGGCTGGCTTCACGAACGAAAACTACGACCCACTTGCGCCGGGTTCAACGCGCACCTATCGCCTCGCGGCCTACATTCCCGCTGGAAGTGTGCGTCAGTTCGCCTTTCTGCTCGATGGTGACGGTGGCAACCGCATCACCTGGGTCAATGCCGCCAATCCCTA
Organism: Anaerolineae bacterium; assembly: GCA_022842885.1. Classification (GTDB taxonomy): domain Bacteria; phylum Chloroflexota; class Anaerolineae; order Aggregatilineales; family Phototrophicaceae; genus JALHOR01. The sequence goes on along the minus strand of JALHOR010000098.1, from coordinate 1,184 downwards.
CTGCTCCGGCGATGTCGCCGATTAGAGGAAAGGAGCAACCATGCCTGATTTTGCACGGATGATTGATGAACTGTTCTACAGCGTTATCGTGCTGATCGCCGGGGTTCACTGGAGTCTGCAAGAAGCGGTGCTGATGGCGGGCTACACCATCAAACTGGTGAATCAATGGCTGATTGAAAATGCCTTTATGCCGATCATCGCCCAGACCAACAACAGTCTGAGCCTTGCCATCAGTGTGGTGTTTGTCGTTGCGCTGCTGGTGCTGGGGATCACCTACCTGCTGGCGGCGTTCATCCGGTTGGATGTCGTCGCGCCGCGCAGTGCCATTATGTGGTATGTCGCAGGGGTGTTGTTTTTTACAATCGGACCGAGTTTCTATCAGGGGATGAACACTTTCCGACTGAATATCAGTCAGTTGATGTACCTGAGCGTGCTTCAGGGACTGGACGACAATGCCGGGGATTTCTCGTCGCTGGCGCAGGTCGATTCCAACGATCTGGATTTAGGGGCGCTGTGCGACCAGTTTGATGTCTACCTGCCGGGCGCGACAGGACCCGGACCAATTGATGGTCTGGACATTGCGATGGCGTATCTGCGTGGTCATGCTCAGGATGTCATGGGTTATCCCCAGCCGGTCTACTCGCCTGGATGCGGTATTTACCTGCAAAATCCCAACCCTTCAACGTGGGCAGGTGAGGGTGGCACATCCGTTGTCCCGATGGACTGGAATATGGAAGGCAACTACTTCGACCACAATGTTTCCCCGATTACGTGGGACGATGTGGAAGACTCGGTACGTGATCGCGCCGTGTCGATGGCAGGCTCATCCCAGCAGCGGGCGCTGACTGCATGGCCGCTCTTGCTGTTTGGACTGGTGGAACAGATCGTGCATCTGCTGATCACAATTGCGATGGGCATCACCTTTGTTTCGTTTGGGGTGGCGATCCTATTTGCTTTCTTCAAGCGCACGGAAAGCATCGCCCACAGTATCATCAACCAGTGGATTGAACTGATCGTCCAGACCACCATCATCGCCCTGATTCAGGCGCTGGTGATTGGCTTTTTTCTGGCAGGCGCGGCAACCGGAAGTGCTGCTGCGATTATCGGCATCGGGCTGATCTGTCTGGTCTTCATCGTGATTACCATGTGGTCAGGCATCAAAGCGGTTTGGAACAGTTTCAACC
>JALHOR010000097.1 GCA_022842885.1 Anaerolineae bacterium | reverse complement strand
ACGAAACCAGCCCGATAGGCATCACCGGCACCAGTGGGGTCTTTAATATATTCTGTAGGGAAAGCCGGCACTTCCAACACGTCATTCTGAGTATAAATGCGTGATCCATCTTTACCATGCGTCACCACCAAAACATTCACCGCCTGCCGAATTTCATCTAGGCTCATGCCGGTTTTGGTGCTGATGATATGCGTCTCATATTCGTTGACAATCATCACATAAGCACCTTGCATGTCGCGCTTTAACGTTTCGCCATCTAAACGTGCTACTTGCTGGCTAGGGTCGTAGACAAACCGAATATGATGCTGGCGGCACTCTGCGGCTAGGTTGCTCATGGCTTGGGGGTCATTAGGCGAGATGATGACCAAATCGCCCATATTGCCGGGCATCTGGGCAAGTGAATAATCTTTGGCATACGACATAGCGCCCGAATAAAAAGAAGAAATCTGATTATTTTCATTATCGGTATTGCAGAAAAACGATGCCGTAAACACTTCATGGATAATACGCACGGGTGAGCAATCTACCCCAGCATCTTCTAACCAAGCCCGGTAATCCCCAAAGTCTTGTCCGGCAGTTCCCATCAACCGTGGGCGCAGACCAAAACGGGCAATGGTGTAGGCGATGTTGCCCGCTGTACCGCCGCGATGTTTGGTCATTTCTTCCACAAGAAAACTTAAGCTAACTTGGTTAAGGGCTTCAGTCAAAATATGCTCTTTAAAACTACCCGGAAAACGCATGAGATAATCATAGGCAATCGAGCCGGTTACAATGATGTCCATTTTTTCACTCTGCATGGATATTGGGCGAGAATACTGAGAAAACAGCCCGCCAGTATATCAGACGATTTTAGAATTGCGAGATATAATCAGCACATACACAGGAGATAACCCCATGTCCGTCTTCGATTCGCAACGATTGACGCAAAACATTATCCGATTTGATATTGAAGGACTGCGGCGCGGCAGTTATACCGATAAATACTTCACCAATGTGGTCAAAGTCTTGAGCGCCCTTAGCCAGTCAGGGTATGTTTATGCTGGGACGAATCCGCGCCAATTACCGGGTGTTGAGACATTGCCCGTTGGGAATGTAATTGCCGAAGCCCAAATTTTTAATCGGCGTTCTCCCATCGCGCTCATTGCTGGCGTGGATGTGGCGCTCAATATGCTGCGTTATGCCACCGGATATTATGACGACCACGAATCATTTGTTGAAACATGGCAAAATTTAGAGGTTGATGCTGTCCACGATGGTGATATTACCTATTATGATGGCGACCCAGAAGATGTATTGACGGTAATAGAAATTCGTGGGCGCTATCGAGATTTTGCGTTGCTGGAAACACCAATTCTGGGGGTGCTTTCGCGTGCCAGCCGCATCGCCACCAATGTGTATGAAGTGCTGCAAGTGAGCAATGGCAAGCCTATTTTATATTATCCCGCCCGCTTTGATTTGCCAGAAGTGCAAGCACTGGATGGTTATGCTTATTATTTAGCCGTGCGGCGCTACAACATGGAATATCATCAGAATACCCAACCCATTGTGAGTACCGATGCACAAGGCATGTGGTGGGGTGGCAAAGGTTCTGGCACTATTCCCCATGCGCTGATTGCCAGTTTTGTGACCGATGATGTGGAGATGATGGTGAATTTTGCCAAACATATCCCGTTGACGACCCCACGAATTTTGCTGGCAGATTTTAATAATGATGTCGTGAGTGCTTCTGTAGCGACGCTCACCGCATATTGGGAACACTATCAAAAAGCCTACCAAGCTGACGACGAAACCAGCATGAAACAATGGACATTAAATGGCGTGCGCTTGGATACCAGTGCCAAATTGCGCGATGCATCACTAGACGCCGACGACCCCAAAGGCGTGAGTCCGGTGTTGGTACGTACAGTTCGTAATTCGCTGAACAATGCGTGGCATACTTGGAATGTGCCGCCCAGTTTGGAAGAAGTGGCAAAAGAATTTTGCCGTAAAGTGCAAATTGTTGTCACCGGGGGGTTTAATCGAGAAAAAATCGAAGCGTTTGAACGCGCCCGCACCCCGGTAGATGCCTATGGTGTCGGGTCATCATTGTTAAGCAATGCCAAAGAGACAAATACCGATTTTACGATGGACATTGTTCGGATTTACCATAATAACCAGTGGTTAGATGTTCCCAAAGTAGGACGCCGCCCCTGCGATAACCCGGATTTGCGTCGGATTGATTTGAGTGAGTTTTAAAGACAAAGGAAGTATGGGATGTCGGACGAAGAAAAAGATGAGTCAGCTAATTTACCTGATGATGCCGAACAACCGCCTGATTGGTTGCCATCGCTGCCGGGACGGGTTGTTTCTGCCGCAGGCATGGTCGAGCGCATTATCAGCCAATTTAACGAAGAACACGGTAACGATTCGCTATTGTTGCCAACAACCACCGATTTAGAACGCCGGATGTTGCTACGCGATGTAGCAGAGTATGTTTTTGCGGTTGAGTCGGTCAAGTTACCGTTGCAGGAACAAGCCGCCCTCTTACAACGCGCTTATAGCGAAATTTTTGGTTACGGTCCTTTGGATGCTTTATTTGCCGATGATGCCATTACCACAATTGCCTTTGAAGGTGTCAAAAAAATTTCCGTCCGGTACAAACCGGGTGACGAATTAGTCAAACTCGACCCTATTTTTGAGGATGTGCCACAATTGCGGCAGATGTTGGGGCGGTTGCTACGTGATGCAGGCGTTCAACTGAACAATGATTTACCTGCTGTCGAGACGGGCTTGATGGTGAATGGGCGGGCAGTGGGTATTAGCGCCGCTTTGCCCCCCTTCGCGCCGGAATTTCAGGTAGATATGCGCCTGCATCCGGTTTTTCCGCGTTCTTTAAATGATTTGGTTCATGATAGTTTTGTGACTGAAAAAGCCGCGCAGTTTTTGCAGGCGTTGGCACAGTCAGAACATGGATTTGTCATCGTTGGTGATACTGAATCGGGCAAAACGACCCTCTTAACCGCCTTGGCACAGGCTATAGCAAATCCATCACAGGTGGCGGCGGTAGAACGGGCTGGCGAACTGCGTTTGCCTACTGGAATGCAACGCTTTACCGTAAAGTGGTCAACCAACGACAAAACGATACAAGGCTCATTTGCTTATCAAGTGCAGCAGGCATTAGCAGCGCAGCCAGATTGCCTCTTGTTAGATGAACTTCGTGCTGATGAACCGGATGCTATCGCACCTATATTGGCAGCGACGCCCGTACCGCGCCAAATTTGGGCATTCAGGGGAACAGCCGATGCCAAACGCCTAAAAAGTGCGCTGGCGATGCTGGCACGCATGACCGACCCCACCAATTCCGAACCACGAGTTATAGCGTTGTATGAACGGTTGCCGTTTGTGATTATCGTCCGGCGGGCTAAGGGTAGAATAGAACTGCGCGAAATTGGCGAATGGCGTATTTCATCTGATAAAACTTACGCGGATTATATAGACTTATTCGCGCCGGGATGGGATGGGCTTGTCCCCACTGGGAAAAAACCAACACATTCCCTGAATTTATCCGATGATTTTTGGAAATAATAAAAAATGCGCCTAAAAAATAGGCGCATAGGTATTTTTCAATTTTCAGTGAAATATCCGTTTATTGCCCGCCAACTACGAGTGCAGTCAGTTGGTCAATGCCGGGCGGCGGCGAAATTTTCTGCGGGGCGCTGTTGCCATATTGGATAAACACCGTTGGTGTTCCCGTGACCTGCATTTGCTGGGCGTATTGCCCATCAATATTATGTTGATTGGCACTACCGCTGCATTCCAACAATTCGGTATAGTTTAACCCCATTTTTTCCGCAAAACGGCGTGGATCTCTAGCCGAGTCAAAATAGGCAGTACTTGCCATCTGGAATAACGTATCGTGCGCCCGCCAGAAAGCACCTGCTTCTGCATCATCCGCACATTCGGCAAGTTGCGCGGTAACAGATGAATTGGGTTGGGTTAGCAAAATACGAAATTCAAATTGGGCTTGCCCAGTGGCGACATGTTTGGCGATAAATTCATGGACTGTGCCTTGATAATCTTGGCAGTGCGGGCAAAGAAAGTCTTCAAATGCAATCATTTTGACGGGTGCATCAGGATTGCCCAAGATGAATGCGCCATCATCCCCGCGCCGTGCCGGAATTTGGCTGTAGTCTATGTTGATGGCACTCGGATTGATGCCACTGCTAGAAACAAAAATCGCAATCCCCGCTACCAATAACGCTGCAACGACCACACCGATGAAAATCATCTGCTGACGTTGTTTATCGGTGTTTTTAGGTTTTTCTTTATACGTCATGGATACAACACCTTTCAAAATAGGATATGGATGCTACCAAGATAACGCGAACTTGTAAAAAACTGATTGCCAAAGCCTTATTTTAATCGCAAAAAGGGAATCAACCATGCCACTTGTGCTTGGTATGCCCGATATTCATCACCAAAATAACGTACCATACGCCGTTCTTCTATCAATGAACCAAAGACAAAATACAACGTTGCGGCAATGTTAAAAACGAGCATCGTATCAGTCATCGGTGAGATAAACCACACTGATAGCAGCGAAAAGAAATATAATGGATGCCGTACCAAACGATACAAGCCACCTGTCTGCAATTTTTCCGGCGGTAGTGGCAATGGCTCATTGCGAAAATAGGCAATCATTTGCCGGATGCCAGCAAACCGCAGCAAGTCAATTTGTAGCAGCGAAACCACCAAGCCAATGGAGCCAACCAATTGTAGGATATAAAAAATTGCCTCAACTTCAACGGAAACACTATAAATGACAGTGCCAGAAAGCCAGATGTAGAGCATGATAGGCGCAAGCACAATCACCGAGAGTAGATTGTAAAGCAACCGATACCATCCCTGATAAGCACGTTCCCCCATGCGCTGCTGCATCCAATTTTTCACTTTGGGGTCAGCAGTCAGGCTATGAGAGAGGGCAAATACCAACATTCCGATTACAATAAGCGCCATATCTGTCACTATCCCTAAAACGCAAGGAGCAATGGTCATGCGTGCGGTAGATATTATCGTTAAGAAGCGGGATGGGCAAGCCCTGTCTCAGGCAGAAATTGAATGGTTCATTCAAGAATATACGGCGGGCAGCATCCCGGATTATCAAGCGGCGGCATTATTGATGGCGATTTTTTTTAAGGGCATGAGCCGCCAAGAGACCGTCACCCTAACGCAAGCGATGGCACATTCTGGGCAGTTGATGGATTTATCGGACATTACCGATTATGCGGTTGATAAGCATTCTTCTGGTGGCGTAGGCGATAAAACAACGTTGGTCGTGTTGCCACTCGTGGCAGCATTTGGCGTGCCAGTAGCAAAGATGAGTGGGCGCGGCTTAGGTTTTTCCGGCGGCACGCTGGATAAACTCGAATCCATTGCCGGTTTTAATGTCCAGTTGACCGAAGCGCAATTCCGAGAACAGGCAAAACAGTATGGGATTGTCTTGTGCGGGCAAACAGGCGAACTTGCCCCGGCAGATGGCAAACTCTATGCGCTACGCGATGTTACGGGAACAGTGCCGAGCATCCCGTTAATTGCCGGCAGCATCATGAGCAAAAAATTGGCATCGGGTGCCAAAGGCATTGTATTAGATGTTAAATGTGGCAGTGGTGCCTTCATGCCTACTGTAGAAGCGGCACAGGAATTGGCACAAGTGATGGTCGAGATTGGCACAGATGCCGGGCGCGATATGGTGGCGCTCATTTCCGATATGAGCCAACCTTTGGGACATGCTGTTGGCAATGCATTAGAAGTAACAGAAGCGATTGAGACACTTCGTGGGCGTGGTCCCAAAGACTTTCGGTTACATTGTTTGGAAGTTGCGACCTATTTGCTCAAAATCGCCGGGCGCGGCGAAAAATGGCAGCATGAAGTTGAAACCCGCAGCCTTTTAGAAGAAAAATTGGATAATGGCGAAGCATTGGCAAAATTTCGGTTATTGATTGAAATTCAGGGCGGGGATGTGCAAATGGTAGATAACCCGGCACTGCTGCCACAAGCCAGCATGATAGAAAATTTTCTTGCTGAAAAAGCGGGTTACATTGCCCAAGTCGCCGCCGATAAAGTGGCGATGGCAGTCTTGGCAATGGGTGGTGGGCGAACTAAAAAGGGCGATGTCTTAGATTTGGCAGTCGGTGTTGAGGTCTTGGTGAGTGTGGGCGAGGAAGTTCGAGAGGGTCAGCCTTTATTTGCGATTCATGCTAATGATGCTGCCAAATTGGATGAAGCGCGGCAATTTCTCGCGCAGGCAATTCAATATAGCGATAAGCGCGTGCTGCCAGTGCCGTTATTTTATGGTGTGATTGAGGGCAAAAAATAACGATGAATCACTTTATCAAGGTCAATTGTGCGCCAACATAACGATAACGATAGATCGGCGCATTGTACCAGTAGCCATTTTCAAACCGAATTGTGCCATTAATCCCGGAATAGGTGATGGCACTCAGAGATGTTTCGGTTTGAATGGCTTGGAGGGTTAATGCAACGGCATCATAAGTGAGGGTTGCCCATACACCGGGTTCAGGCACGAATAAGCCCATGTTTAAATATTGTTCTCGGAAATCGGCATCGGGTAATGTGCCGCTGCTGATAATGGTGATATTTTCCAGCGCGGTATGTAATTTGGGGATTTGTGCCAACGCCAAAATTTCGCTACCTATCACGTTTGGCGGCAATGAATCGGTCACAGCAAAATCCGTCGCTAACGTAACAATATTGGCGATTTCTGAACTGGCTAACATGAAGATATTTTGACTTATCGGGGTGGCATTCCAATGTCCTACTATCAGAACCGGTATATCGCCCAATGCACGCTGGACTGTTGCGTGTGTTGAGAAAATGCCCATCACCAATACCATTTTTACGGCAGAATCGCGGCGTAAAGCCTGAGCGCGGGAAACGGCACTTTCGATAGAGCCGCCATCATCCACCGACAAGAGGTGAATATGGGTTGCTTGATTATCTTGCAACGCGAGTTGAGCAGCATACAACGCATTGTAGCCAATTTCCCGATAACGCCCCTCAAACGATGTGAGTAATGCAATTTTGATGATATTTTCTGTGCGATATACCGCGCAACTTGTCAGAAAAAGTAACATTAAGAGTAGGGACACGATATATCGTGTCCCTACAGCCAATAATAATGATGGTGGTTTAGCACCCATTGGCGAGATGCTCATCATAGGTGGTGGCGAAAATGTGGTAATTCGAGCCATCGCATTTAGCGCGGAAAAAATAATAACTGGATTCGGCGGGATGAACAGCCGCCCGAATCGCCGAAATACCCGGACTCGCAATCGGTCCCGGCGGTAAGCCATTGTTGAGATACGTATTATAGGGTGATATAACACCGCGATAATCGGCAATCGAAATGTTCGTCCACCATCTGCCGCGTGTACCATTGAGGGCATACTGCACGGTGGGGTCAGCTTCTAGGCGCATTCCAATTGCAAGCCGATTGCGATAGACACTGGCAATCATCGGATGTTCGTCATCCCAAACCGCCTCACGTTCTACGATAGATGCAAGAATCACAGCATCGCGCATCGTCAACCCCTGCGCTTGAATATCGCTGATGAGTTGCAAGCCTACATTGGTACGAAAGGCATCTAAAAGCGTATCACGCAATCCTTCGGGCGAAATATCCGGTGGCAGTTGATAGGTATTAGGGAATAAAAAGCCTTCCAGCGACGCGCCGACTGGAATACCCATTTCGGCAGCAAATGCTGGGTCAATTTGAGCGCCAATGCCCACCACTGCCGCAAAATCACCGCCTGTAAAATTAAATAATTGATTCTGGTCAATCAAATCCGCAATTTCTTCTAGGCGTAAGCCTTCCAGAATGCGAAAGGGAATATGACTGCTGCGCGAATCGGTGAGCAACAGGGCGATTTGCGGAATCGTTTGTGTCTGATTGATGAAATAAATGCCCGCCTCTAGCTGCGAATCCAATTCTTCCACACGCACATAATCCACAAATAATTGGGCATCGCCGATGAGTCCAGCGTTGGTCAAATTGAGGGCAATCGTTAAAGGGGTGTCCCCGATATTCACAGTGAAACGCTGCGGTGTATCATCCGTACCCGCGGGCATATTCAATTCTTCTTGCCGTGACGATAGCGATACGCGAATCAAGGCATCGCGCACATAATCGGCAATATCGCCGCCGGACAAAATCAACAAAAAACCACAGGCAACCGCCACAAGAAAGAAAAAAACAACAGCAACAAAGATGAGACCCGCGAGTGTGCGCTTCAAAGACCAATCCGAAAATTCAAATTTTGCCGATTAAGGTGTTGCGTGGGAATTATACACTGGAATTGCTTACGAATTCATGGGCGTTGGGGAAACGTTGCCAAACCATCATGCACGGCATCCAAATAACTTTGGAGAATCACCCGCGCCGCCAAATCATCAATATGAGCATCAAACTTACGGCGTTGCTGCTTGGCAAGAATTTTCGCATCTTCGCTGGTAAGTTGTTCATCCCATTCGACAATAGGTAATGGCGTCGTCTCTTGGAAACGACTTATCCATAAACGCACAGTATCCGATTGGGTATGGACGCCATCCGGTGCTTCATTATGGGGCATCCCAATCACAAAGCCCACGGCATTTTCTTCAGCGGCAAGCTGGTTTAGTCGTGCAAAATCTTCGGCTTTGGATTTGCGCTGGATAATACATAACTCGCGGGCAACCATGCCGCTGGCATCGCTGATGGCAACCCCAATGCGCTTAATGCCATGATCAATCCCAATAAGGCGTCCGGTGATGGTCATGAAAGACTGATTACCTGTATCACAATCCGAATCGGTAGCAGCGGCAAATGCGGCAGTCCTTCCGGCTCAATGATGATATTGGGTGTGCTGCCAGACACAAGGCTCACCGTCCGTTGTATCCATAAGTTGGCTTCTTCAAGCGTTTTGCCCGCAAGCTGCGCCTGTAGATCAGGGATATTGACCTGCCCTACCATCAATGCCTGCCCACTCGCGGAAAAAGTAACCTGATTGACCGCCACCACAGCACTGACACTACCCCGCGCATATTGGAAACTATCAGTTTGCAATAATAATTTTTCCGGTTTTTGTGCTGATAATTCCGCAAACACAATCTGGCGGGCAAAACGATCATCTATAGCAATCGCCTCAACCGTTGCCCGCATCTCTAATGTAAGGGTGTCGGTGGCTTCGCCAATATTATGACTGAAGGTTATCCAATCTTGGCGTTCCCCTGCTGGTGGTATGCGAATGGTTTCTATGACAATTAATTGGGAGTCAGTCAACTGCTGTTGCATTTCGGTATATGCCGCCGCTTGCAATTGCCCGCGCACGATATTGAGCAACCGTTCTTGGTCTTCGGCTGTGACAGACGTATAAGAGCGATTATCACCACCAGTTGTCGGCGCAAGGTTGCGAACGGTCACTCGGTCTTCCAATGAACCAATCACCGTATTAATCAAGCCAGCTTCAACATTGCCGATAGTGCCAAGCGAACTTTGTAACGCCTCTATCGGCACTTCCACTTGTTGCCCTGCCCCGGCGGGTAGTGTTGCTTCTGCCACCGTTTTAAACAAAATCGGTGTGCCAGTGCTGGTACTCACCGTTGTGTTGATAGGAATATCAATTGCTTCATTGGTCTGATTAGTAAAAATAATGACGCCAATCGCGGGCGATGCCGATAAATCTTGGATGCCACTGGCAGGGATAGAATAACTGCCTTGCACCGTCGCTTTTAGAATCGTCGCTGGAATAGTGCGATTTTCGACATCCACGTTGGTCACGGCGGGGTCAGCCGTGATGTTAGTTTCAATTTGTAGAATATCGGCTGAAAGTTGTAGCGTGATAGTGGCAGAAGGCAGCACCACATAGCCCGTAACACCCATCACAAGGATGAGAACACCTAGAATCATTAGTCGTAGCAGAAGCGATTGTAAGCGCGGCGTGGTGCGTTTATTGCGAACACGGCTGGCAACTTCTATCAATTCTTCGTGTTCTGGGCTGTCTTCCGGGCGGTCATCGCGGCTGGTAAACATACGGCTGTTGCCACGCTTCCAGCGGCTACGTTCACTGGCACCAATCGTCTCAAAAACGCTGATACTTAAATCATGGGCGTTCTTAATGACTTCAGCATCATGCGTCACCAATGCTAATTGAATTGCTCGCCGTTTTGCCTCGCGTTGAACTAAGACCAAATCCAATTTTCGGGTGAGCGTCGTGCCATCTTCGGGCCAGATGAGCAAGACCCGCTTACCCCGAATGAAGGATAAACGGTCTCGCACGCTGTTGACATCTTCTTTGGCGGCAATTTGGACGTACTCAGGACGACTCATAGGCGCTATCTATTGTCCCAATAACTGACGAGCTTTTTGCAGGGCTTCGGGCAGTTTGGCGCTATCTTTGCCACCTGCCTGCGCCATATTCGGGCGTCCGCCACCGCCGCCGCCAATAATTTCCGCAATCGGCTTAATCAAATCACCCGCTTTAATGCCTTGTTTGACTAAATCATCGGTGACGGATACCAGTAACATCGGCTTGTCATCAATATCGCTGCCCAAAATCAATACGCCGCTTTCTTTGACTTTGTTGCGGAACCAATCGGCAATTTCGCGCAAGGTTTCCACCGGAATGCCGTCCATCTGAGCGATGAGCGCCGACTTGCCATTGATTTTTTCTAGGCTGCCCATCATCTCATCAAAGCGATATTTTGCTAATTTGCTCTGGAGCAGTGCCAATTGTTTCTTGCTGCTGCTCAGTTCGTCTTGCAAGGCGCTCAAGCGTGGTAGAATATTTTCCGGCGTTGTGCCAAGTGTGGCAGCCAAGGTATTCAACACCTGCAAGCGATTTTGAATATACTCCACTGCCCCATGCCCCGTAATCGCTTCCACACGGCGAATACCGGCACTGACGCTGCCTTCACTGGTAAAGACAAACGCGCCAATTTCGGCAGTTTCTTTCAAATGTGTGCCGCCGCATAGTTCATAGCTGTAACGATTATCGCCGCTACCAATGCTCACCGTCCGCACAGTATCCCCATATTTTTCGCCAAAGAGCGCCATTGCCCCTTCTGCGCGTGCCTGTTCTTGGGATTTGCTGGCAGTTACCACCGGATAATTGTGCAAAATGGCATCGTTAATTTCTTTTTCGATGCGGGTTAATTCTTCTGGCGTGACTTTTTCATTATGGGCGAAGTCAAAGCGCAATCTATCCGGCGCAACGAGTGAACCGCGCTGCTGCACATGTGTTCCCAAATGGCTACGCAACGCCGCGTGGAGCAAATGTGTTCCCGTGTGATTCCGCATGATGTCATTGCGGCGTTCTGTATCTACGATGGCTTGTACGCTGTCACCGTTTTTGGGGTTGCCTTCCACCACTTCGCCAACATGCACGATGAGACCGGCAACAGGTTTTTTCATTTCCTCAACTTCAATCAACCAACCATTGCCTTTGAGCGTGCCAGTATCGCTGATTTGCCCGCCGGACTCGACATAAAAAGTCGTGGCGTTCAGCACAATTTCGACTTTATCGCCAACCAAAGCATCACTGACTTTGCGTCCATCCTGCATCAATGCTAGAACTTGCGTCTGAATCGGGGCAATATCATAGGGGTTGTAATCCACACCCGCAGCCGATAACCGCCCGTTGGCTTGCAATTCTTTCAGCACTTCGGCATAAAAATCAGCAGTAGACATCTCGCCCATAGCTTGCCCGCCACCACTCACGAGCGAATGTTGTTCTTCGGCAGCGTTAAAACCCAATTCATCAATGCTGAATCCGCGTTCTTCAGCAATATCTTTGGTAACTTGCATTGGTAGACCAAGCGTGGCTTTGAGATAAAAAACCTGTTCGCCACTCAAAACACCGCCTTCTGGCAAGGCATCCAGCATCGTTTCAAGTTCGGTTAAGCCGCGTTCCAATGTTCGCAGGAAACGGTCTTCTTCCAGCGTAATCGTGCGTTTGATGATGTCGGCACGGTCTATCAAATTGGGATAATGTTCGCCCATAACTTCCAAGACAGCATCGGCAACTTTGCCTAAAAAGGGTTCATGAAAACCAATCTTGCGCCCAAAGCGGGCTGCCCGCCGAATCACTAGACGGCAGACTGAATCGCGCCCTTTAGCACCGGGCATCACGCCATCTGAAATCAAAAAGACAGCGGCGCGAACATGGTCAGCAATCACGCGATACGGCACGATATTGGTATTACGTTCTTCGTCATTATGCCCACTGAGTGCTTGTGTTGCCGTAATAATCGGCATGAACAAATCAGTTTCGTAATTGGATTTGACGCTCTGTACAATGCTGACGATGCGTTCCAACCCCATGCCCGTATCTACACCGGGGGCAGGCAGCGGCACATCAAATTGTCCGCTGTGGTCGGGGTCGGCTTGCGTGCGATTAAACTGCATGAACACCAAATTCCAAATTTCCAAGAAGCGTTCGTCTTCTGCTTGCAACAGCCCGACAATGCTGTCTTCGCCCAATTCTGGCGTTTTATCCCAATGGATTTCGCTGGTGGGTCCACAGGGTCCTGTATCTGCCATTTGCCAGAAATTGGTTTTGGGACCCATCCGGGCAACACGCTTGGGACTGATACCTAATTCATTGACCCAAACGTTATACGCCTCATCATCGTTCTGATAAACGGTATACACCAAGCGTTCCGGCGGCAGATTATAAACTTTGGTGAGCAGGTTATAGGCAAAATGAATTGCATCACGCTTGAAATAATCGCCAAAACTGAAATTGCCCAGCATCTCAAAAAATGTGTGATGCCGCAAAGAGGGACCGACGTTCTCTAAGTCGCTATGTTTTCCTGACACTCTCATACTACATTGAGATGTCGTTGCACGTTTATAATCTCTATTATCTGTTCCAAGAAATACATCTTTAAACTGCACCATACCTGCATTGGTGAATAGCAGCGTTGGGTCATTGGATGGCACAAGCGAAGATGAAGCTACGCGGCGATGCCCCATCTCCTCAAAAAAATCTAAAAATGATTCGCGGACTTCTGCGCTTGTCATGTGTTTCATGATAATTAGTCTCCGGGCAAGGCTTTACATTTCTGAAAAATGCAGCCTATAATGGTTCACAAAGGTTCATTTATCAATCATCTATTCTCAAAACGCCAAGATTATAGCCCGCTGCCCCGTCCCTGAACAGGGAAGTGCGCCTGTGTTATACTGGCATTTTTATAATAGAGAGTATTCTACCAGTAACGAGCGAGACAATTATGCTAACAACCTCTGTGAGTATTGATGACCAACTCGAAGTCCTCATGTCTGGCGCGGAATATGGCGACCCGCAAACCCGTGAACAGATGAAACGCGAACTGCGCGAAAGACTCATTGAAGCCGAAAAAGAAGGACGCGGGCTACGAGTCTATTGTGGTTACGACCCGCGCAAGCCTGATTTGCACTTGGGACATACCATTACCATGCGGAAACTGCGCCAGTTCCAAGACTTTGGGCATGATGTAACATTTTTGATTGGTACTTTTACCAGCCTCATCGGCGACCCTTCGGATAAAGACAAAGCCCGCGACCAACTCACTCGTGAGCAAGTCGAAGAAAATTCACGCACGTATACTAACCAAGCCTTTAAAATTCTTGACCCACAAAAAACCCATGTGCGCTATAACGATGAATGGCTATCGAAATTGGATTTCGCCGATATTATCCGATTGGCGAGCAATTTTACCGTGCAGCAGTTTTTGGTGCGCGAAAATTTTGCCAAGCGGGTAGACGGCGGACAGCCGATTTATTTGCACGAATTTTTTTATGCGCTGATGCAAGCCTATGATGCCGTCGCCCAAGAAGCTGATGTACAGGTGGGTGGACAAGACCAATTGTTTAATATTCTGGTCGCCGGACGCAAATTGCAGCAAGCATTGGGGCAAAAACCCCAAATCGCCATCATCATGGGGGAAAGTTTGCCCGGTACAGATGGCGACACCAAGATGAGCAAAAGCATGGGCAACGATATTCCGTTATTCTCTGAACCGTGGGATATGTACGGCAAGGTGATGAGCGTGCCGGATAAGGCGCTGCTGATTTACCATAAGCTCCTGCTCGGTTGGCAGCAGAAACAATTGGATGATTTGCAAGCCGGGCTTGCGGATAACAGCTTACACCCCAATGAAGAAAAAATGCGCCTCGCCCGTGAAATCGTCAGCATTTTTCACAGCGCAGAAGCAGCGCAGCAAGCACAAAAACGTTGGGATGAAGTGTTTCGCAGCCACAGCAAAGATGCTATCCCCGATGATATTGCCGAAGAACCACTGGTAGAACCGAAAAAAGTGCTGGATATTCTGCGCGATTTGAAGATGGTTGCCAGCGGGCAAGAAGCCAAAAATCTGATGAAAGGCGGTGGCATTCGCTTGAATGGCGAACCTATCGAAGACCCGCAGATGATTATCACACCAGCGACATTGCCCGTTGTGTTGCAAGTGGGCAAACGTAAATATGTGCGCTTGGTAAATCCTAGCTAATTTGGAACGCAAAAAGGACTGGTGCAAGCCAGTCCTGATGAAGACTATATGTATATTGGCGAAAAGCCGCC
This sequence comes from Anaerolineae bacterium, assembly GCA_022842885.1. Taxonomy (GTDB): domain Bacteria; phylum Chloroflexota; class Anaerolineae; order Aggregatilineales; family Phototrophicaceae; genus JALHOR01. The sequence continues at coordinate 7,150 of JALHOR010000097.1, read as the reverse complement.
GTTATTTGCGTTTTTCTTCGCCTGCCCAAGTGAGTTTTTCGCGTACTTGCAAATCAGTATGACGAATTTTCATCGCAAGGTCGGCTGCCAAGTTCCGCATGAGCTTATACCCAAGCTGCGGATAGGTATCACACAACAACATGAGTTTATCCCGTGGGATAACGATAAGGTGCGTATCCTGCATCGAGCAGCGGGCGCTGGCAGAGCGCAGCCCTTCATCTACGAGCGATACTTCCCCAAAAGATTGCCCACGACGTAAGGTAGCAATCGTATGGGGACCCGTTGTTGAATCGCGCCCAATGAGCGAAGGGTCAACCTGAATTTGTACTTCCCCAGAAGCAATGACATACATCTCATCACCGGGGGTATTTTCCTCGAAGATTACATCACTTGCCTGATAATGGCGCTCTGTACATATTGAGCCAATCAATTCAAGCTGAGTGGTAGTTAATTCATCGAAGATGTCTGCTTGGCTCAGAATAGATACAACAGACATCACAGCCTCCTGCTGGCATAAAATCGCACCAATTAGAATGATGTTTTGCATTGTATCACAATTAGTATGGGCTGCAACGGAAGTCCGGTTTGATTTCCGCTTGCAAAATTGAGCCTGACCCCTTATGATATATAGAGAACCTTATTGTATTTGAGGACATGCCTGTGAGCATTGATTTTAGTGCGCTGCCTTACCCGGTATGGGGGGTAGACCACATTGAAGAAGATACTTTTAAACAAATGACCAACGCCATGCAGCTTCCAGTGGCAGTTGCCGGGGCGCTGATGCCGGATGCTCATATTGGGTATGGGTTGCCGATTGGCGGTGTTTTGGCGACCGATAACGTTGTAATTCCCTACGCTATCGGCGTAGATATTGCCTGCCGAATGCGACTGACTGTTTTCCCAGAAAAACCGTATATCATCGGACAAAAACCTGCTCAATTTAAGAAAGCAATCTTAGAAAATACCCTGTTTGGTGCCGGCAAAGAATTTAATCCCAAGCAACGCGCCGACCATGAAGTTTTGGATGACCGTGATTGGAAAGCGACTTGGTTACTGCGGTCTTTGCAGGATAAGGCACATGCCCAATTGGGTACAAGTGGTTCTGGCAATCATTTTGTGGAGTGGGGCATCTTTGAACTGCTGGAAGAAGATGCTTTATCCGGTTTAAAACCGGGGGTGTATTTATCGCTGCTATCGCATAGTGGGTCACGCGGAGTTGGCGCGACGATTGCCGAGCATTATTCCGCACTGGCAAAAGAGATTCATCCTGAATTGGATAAAACACTGCTAAATCTGGCATGGCTGTCTTTGGATGATAATAGCGGGCAAGAATATTGGACTTCAATGGAATTGGCGGGGCGCTTTGCAGCGGCAACGCATGAAGTGATACACAAACGCATTGCCAAAGCTGTTGGGTTAAAACCTGCTCTCGTGATTGAAAATCATCATAATTTTGCTTGGAAAGAAGTCGTTAATGGGCAGGAAATGATCGTGCATCGTAAAGGGGCAACACCAGCAGGTGACGGTGTTTTGGGCATCATTCCCGGTTCGATGGGCGATGCGGGCTATGTCGTGCGTGGCAAAGGCAATCCATTATCACTTAACTCGGCATCGCATGGCGCCGGGCGCATCTTTAGCCGCAAAAAGGCGCTCGAAACCATCACCAAAACACTGCGAAATCGCTATCTCAAAGAACGCGATGTGACCCTGATGGGAGGACAGTTGGATGAATCGCCGCAAGCATATAAGCCGATTGATGAAGTTATGAAAGCCCAAGTGGATTTGGTAGAGATTATCGGTAAATTTATGCCGCGCATTGTTCGCATGGATGGCAAAGTGGAATTTTAAGGCGGTGGGCAATCGTCAGCAACAGGCATATCAACACCCCTCTTGTTTTTGCTACAATGTTGTTTGTAACGTTCATCACTGAGGGGGGTTTATGCGACGATTGGTGACTTTGCTCCTGCCGATTTTGTCTGTTTTATCATTGATAGCATTTTTTGTGTTGCCTTGGTTTGCTTTTGGCAGTGATACCAGCACTGCTTGGCATTATTTACAGCAGGCATTTACGGAACAAGGCAATCGTCTATATATCGTGATTGTATTGATTCCGTTGGCAGCTATCATGACTCTCAGTCTGTTGACGCTGGCGCGGATGGGCAAAGCCATTTCATCGGATATGCTGATGCTGATGAATGGGTTGGCACTGCTGCCCTTTGGCTATTATTACTATGATTTGCTGACGACCTATAACCTGCAACAGCAGCAAAAATTGTTCAATCCCGCAAATCATATTCAAGTAGGCTTTTGGTTGCATGTGGTGATAGTAGCGTCGGTTTTTGTGTTGATGATTGTGTCGGCGATGCAATGGAGCGAACAACCTGAACCACCTACAAAGAAAATAGAAGCAAACCCATCCGAAACCGAAATTGAGCAAGCCGCCTGAAATACTATTCAAAACGCCAGTTGGGGAGTGTACGAAAACGGTCTGTGGGCGAACTCAAAAAGCCTAATTGCACGCCCTGAAGATTGGCGCGAACTGCATATGTATATAACGGGTAATACAACGGAATAGCGATTGCCCGTTCGATAAACCCTTGCTGGAATTGGCGATAGAGTGTAATGCGATTGATGCCATTGGTTTCACGACGGGCGCGTTCCAAGTTTTCGCTCAGGCGGTCATCGCCGCCACCACCATAATTTTTGCCATCTGGATATTGCCCCACATGCCAATAAGCGAAGACATCTGGGTCTGCCCCAAGCGGCAATTCAACAATCGCTGCCTGAAATTCGGCATTTTCCAACCGTGTTTGAAAAACATCAGCAGTCACAGATTCGGTTGTTACCCGCAGCAAAGGTAAACCTGTTTGCGGGTCATTGAACGACCATTGGGTCGCAAACTCGCCAGCAATGCCGACTAATGCCGGGTCATCGGGCGTGAGAATCGTGAAAGTAAAGCGCGGCAATGCCGGGTCAGGTGTGGGTGTTGGCTCGCCTTCGGCAGTTGGCACTGCTCCTGAACGAATATTTGCCATCTTAAACATCTCAATTGCAGTGGCTGGATTCGTTTCAGGATAGGGAATCTCAGTATATGCCCATGAATTGAGCAGCAGTGGGCTGCCAGCAATCACCACTTGATTCGCTAGGCGACTTTCGATAGGAGCAATCCGATTTAAGCCCAACATCAATGCTTGGCGCACACGCAAATCTTTGAAAAAACGCACCTCATCGCCTTCATCCCAATTAAACAGCAGCAGTGCTACTTTTGGCTCAATACCAGTTTGAATATTGATGTTGTTTAATGCGGCGAGTAACTGGCGTTCTGTGCGGTTACGGGCTGCAAGACCATCTACTTGGTTATTTTGCAAGGCGGCTAGTGCCATCTCAAAACTGGAATACAAGCGAAAACTGACGCGACTCATGGCAAAATTGGCTTGCCCCTCTGGGCGCTGACGATAAACCGGAGCAGCACGTAAATCCACTTGGTCAATCGTCACCCCATCGCTGGCATAGATGCCTTCGAGTTGATATGCCCCCGTGCCAATCGGTGAAATATTAAAAGGATGATTGGTCAATTGCGCGGCTGTCGTACCACGCAGGGCATGTTCCGGTAAGATGCCAATGGTGAGATTCGCTGGAAAACTAGCAAGCGGTTGGGTCAGCCGGAAACGCACTAAGGTATCGCTCAATTTTTGCACTTCGATAGTGCGCCAAAAAGCACTTACATCGGCTGCGCCCGGAAATGCCGGGTCGCTGAGAAGTGTGAAGGTAAAAATAACATCTTCGGCAGTGAAGCGCGTGCCATCTTGCCACAAGACATCTTCGCGCAGCACAAACACATATTCCAAGCCATCGCCCGACATTTCCCACCGCTGTGCTAACGCGCCAACTGGTTCGCCATATTCGTTGATGCGCGTCAGCCCTTCAAAGATCAGCGCCGTAATATCGCGGTCTACCGGGTTCAAATCTGCCAGCAGCGGGTTCAGCCGTTGCAGCGTTCCGACCAAGGCTTCTCGATAGGTAACGACATTGTTTACAATGGCAAGTTCTGTGTTTTCTGGAAGTGGTGTCGCTGCTATTGTGGGTTCTAGGGTTGCAGTTTGTGTGGGCGTGAAAACAGCATTCGTTTCGATGATAGCGGGGGTTAGGCTGGCAGGCACAGGTGTAGGCGGTGTGGGTTGTGGTTGTCCGCTAAAACGGAAAATAATGGCAATGCCGAACAATAGCCCAGACACAATGAAAGCCAAAAACTGCCAGCGGAAACCACGCAGCATAACACCCAATGCCTTTGATACTTAATGGCTCACCTAAGTGGGAGGATTCTCTGGTTTAGTTCGCAGCAACCACGGAAAAAAGCGAAATTCCCAAGAATGCAATGCATAACATAATCGTAACTTGGAAGATGGTTTTTTCCAGCCCGCGCCGCGTGCGTGTAATACCACCACCATCCCCACCCAGCAAACTGCCGAGTGCGTCACCTTTGATTTGCAGCATAATAAGGATAATCAATAAAACAGAAACAACAATTGAGGCGATTTGTAAGATACTTGCCATGTATAAAACTCCTGCTTAACACACAACTTTGATGTTATGTGACCCAATAGCATGTTCAATTAAAGTCGTCAGCAGTATAGCAGGCGACATGCAACTTGCAAAGACTGGCATCTTCCAGCGGTGGGCAAGCGTGGGGTAATTCAGGGGCAGAAAAGCTCTACCCCTGAAAGATGTTTAGAACTTATTGACCTAGAAGGAAGTCTACTGCCGCCTGCAATTGTGGGTCAGGTGCGGCAAAGTCTTCGGCTGTTTGCGGATCCCATTCCACAACAATATCTGGTGTCACACCCACTTCATGAATCCAATTGCGATTGGGTGTTAGCCAGCGGGCAACCGTCAAACGAATGCCGCCATCGTTGGAGAGAGGTTGAATATTTTGGACAGTCCCTTTGCCAAAAGTGGTTTCACCAATGAGCGTCGCAACACCGGTATCTTTAATCGCCCCGGCAATCAATTCAGAAGCACTGGCACTGGTTTCATCAATCAGGATAACAATCGGGACGGTGATGTTGCCGTAATCGCCAGAGGCTTCAAAAATTTCTTCGCTGCCATCACCAAAGGCTTCGTACAACAAGACCCCTTCTTTGATGAACAAACTACCCATATCCACTGCGGAAGTTAAAAGCCCTCCCGGATTACCACGCAAGTCAAAGATTAAGCCAGCGCGAGAGTTGACATCCAATTCTTCCAGAGCTTCATCTACTTGGTCGCGGGCAATCGCCGTAAATTCTGCCATGCTGATATAAGCAAGGTTGTTATCGAGAATTTCATATTCAAGATTGGGGACTTGGAAACGAACACGAGTAATGGTCTTTTCAAGCAAGTCTTCGCCGCGTTTAAAGACGATGGTCACATCAGTACCAGCGGGACCACGTACTGCGGCTGCCAAATCGGTTTGGTTCATGCCCATCACCGCTTCGCCATTCACTTCCCAGAAAATATCACCCGGTAGAACGCCAGCGGCTTCGGCGGCAGCACCACGCAGCACCGTCACCACCACAATTTCACCTGTTTCTTCGACGGTATCAATGACGACACCAATGCCCTCGACTTCGCCCGAAATATCATTAAATTGGGCGTAAGCACTAGGACTGAGATACCCACTGTATTCATCACCAAGCGATTCAATCATACCATTGATAGCGCCATCCACGAGGGCGGGGACTTCAATTTCTGCCCGGTCAACATAACGGGTTTGAATTGCATCAAATACTTCCCACAAAGGAGCAAACGCCTCGTCTACATCGCCAATGATGGCTCTTTCTTGGGCATTTGTCCCGGTCAAATTTCCAAACAGAAATCCTCCCGCAAAGACCACAACTAACAATAATACAGTCTGAAGTCTGGCGTTGTGCCAAAACATGTGTTTCATTATGATGCTCCGAATGTGTTCACGTTCAATTGTGCTAACGGATAAAAGCATACCACAGATTTATGACGAGACGGTAAAATGGTGATGAGATTTTTACATAAAGGTTAAAACATGAGCGAACAGCAAGCACAAGCCATTTTATTCGGGTTAGCATTAGGGGATGCTCTTGGCTATCCCACAGAATTTAAGCGGCTCAATCCGACTAAGGATGTTCCCGGTATCAAAACCATTTATGGCGAACATGGCATTCAGGAACCGCCGACTCCGGCATTGTTCACCGATGATACGCAGATGACGATGGCACTCACCGAAGGCTTGCTAGAAGCCGGATTAGGCGCAGAGATTGATACCCAGATGCAGGCGGTAGGCAGACATTTTGTAACGTGGGCGCACAGCCCAGACAATAATCGAGCGCCCGGCATCACTTGTATGAATGGCGTGCAGCGTTTTGAGTCGGGCATATCGTGGCGTGAATCGGGCATTGCCCATTCCAAGGGCTGCGGGTCAGCAATGCGTGTTGCAACCATTGGGTATTTGTATCAACATGATGAAGCCAAATTGCGCGAAGTTGCCGATATGAGTGGCATCATCACACATGGTCATCCAGCAGCACGGGCGGCGTGTATTGCCGGGGCATATCTGGTGAAATTGGCATTAGATGGGGTGCATCCCGACCAATATTTACAGCGTGTGCTGTATTTTACCGATGGCATCAGCCCAGAGTTTGACCAAGCGATTTTAAAAGTAGGACATGTTTTGGCGTGGGGCGACCAAGAAATGGCATTGCGGCACATTGGCGAAGGCTGGGTCGGCGATGAAGCGATTGCTTTGGCGCTGTATTGCGTGTTGAAATTCCCTGATGATTACGTGGCGACAGTGCGGCGCGGGGCAAATACGGATGGCGATAGTGACTCAATTGCTTGTATTGCTGGCGGCATACTGGGTGCGCGTTTGGGTATCAACGCCATCCCGGCAGATTGGCGCAATCGCTGCGAAAAACGCGATGATTTAATAGATTTAGCAGCACGCATGGCGAAAGCGAGAGCATCTTATGCTGGAACGTGAAACATTGCGCCAGTGGTGTTTGGCACAACTGGGCGCGAGAGAAGATTTTCCGTTTGGTGACGATGTGGCGGTGTTCAAAGTCAAAGACAAAATGTTTGCCTTGCTGCCCGTGAATACACCACCCCTTACCATCAGCCTGAAATGCGACCCAGTGGAAGC